>CAZGYS010000333.1:0-7257 GCA_964530305.1 uncultured Leptospiraceae bacterium | reverse complement strand
ATGCTGTGCCCGAAAGTCGCCCAGGGCTTCGTCAACAACGGCGCGAATTCCCGCGTAGTCATGTCCAGGTATTCGTCCATGCGCGTAATGGGCTCTTCCATGAAGCGTTCGCCCTGACCCGGTGGTTGCAGCGAAATCAATTCGACCTCGGGCCCCAGTTCCCAATCGCGATAAAAGTCCGCGTTGCCGCCGCCATGGGGAAAACAAAACAAGATCAGTTTCGCCTCCGGATTGGGCGCGGGTTTGACGATGAAACTCGACTTGTTCGCGCGTTCTCCGGACATGCGAAAAATTTCCCGCGTCAGGGCCCGCGGACTGGGCGCGAAGGGCAGGCGATCCAACGGAGGCGCGAAGGGCAGGCGTTCCAGAAGCAGCTTGTGTAAACGCTTCCATGCCCCGTCGTCCCCGGTGAAACGATCACCGCTTCGAAAATCGGGGCGTCCCAGGCATTCGCCGAACAGGCGCTTCAGAATATGTTCCAGGGGAGAAACCGGAGTCTCCGCGACGAATGCGGTCACGGGGGCTTCGTCGGTGGTTTGGACGGTCTCGTCGCGCGTGATGAGTTCGGCGAGGACGCGCGGACTCAGACCGCCCAAAAGTTGCGTCGCGGAAATGTTTACGCCCAGATCCCGGCGAAGGACCGCGCGGAGTTCGGCCGCTCCCACGGAGCCCAATCCTTGAAGATGCAGATGCGTGTCCGGATCAAGGCGATCGGGATTTACGCCCAGGATATCCTTTAAGTATTCGCCCAGCAGACCCGGAGCCCGCTCGGCTTTTTCCCCGGGGGGCGCGAAATTAAACGCGTTTACCCGCGCCTCGCGCTCCGCGCCGAAACTCTCTCTCGGCGAAACCTCCGACACGGGCGCGCTCCCCGAAGAACCCGCGGCGAATCGCGCCGAGCCGGGCAGGGGAAACTTCCGGGCGTCCCAGGCATAAGTGGGAATGGAGGCCCGCGAAGGTCCTCTCGTCGACTCGGATTCGTCCGCTTCAATTCCGACCGTGAAAAGTCGGGCGGAAAACAGACGCAGTGCCTCCGGCGCCGGGATGTCCTTGCGCAAGATCGGGAGCGCAACCACGCCGGGCGCCGTCTCCTTGATGTAGGCGGTAAGAGCGGGGCGTGGCCCGACTTCGGTGAAGACTCGGTAGCCGTCCTCCAGCATGGCTCCGATCCCTTGCGCGAAACGAACCGTGCCGCGAATGCCCCGGGCCAGATGGTCCGGCGTAAACTCATGGCCGCGTCCCCGGGTGCCCGTCACCGTGGAATAAAACGGGATTCGCGCTTCGCCGAGCGCCGGAGTCGATATCCCGGCGAATTCCCGCGCGGCGGCGTCCATGGCCGGGCCGTGAAACCCGTAGCGCGAATTCACCACGCGTCGCTCATGCCGCGCGTGTTCGGCGCGAAAGGCCTCCATGCTTTCCGCGTCGCCGGATATTACCACGTCCCGGGGACCGTTTACCGCGGCTACGGCAAGTCTTTCCTGGAAACCGCCGAGCAGATCTAAAGCCTCCTCCTCGGAGAATTCAAAGGCCGTCATGCATCCGCTGCCGCCTTCCATGAGTTCGCCTCGACGCACGGCCAGGTCCAGCGCCGCGTCGCGTTCCAGAATGCCGGCGGCATGGGCCGCGGTCAATTCGCCCAGGCTGTGTCCGATGACGGCCTGGGGAGCATACCCCCGGCCCTTGAGAAATTCAAGCAGACTGATTTGCAACGCGCACAACAGAGGCTGGGCGATTCGAGTCGAGAGCTCCTCTTCCGAGGTTCGGTAAGCGTGCAGCTCTTCCAGTAGGGACCAGCTTGCCCGGGAGCGGACCAGTTCATCGCATTGCTCGAAGGCGCGGCGAAAGGTTGCGTCCTGCTCCAGTAAATTCGCGGCCATGCCGCGAAATTCCGTTCCCTGGCCCGAGAAAACGAAAACGAGAGGAGGCGTCTCGTCCGAGCGCGCGCGTCCGGTCAACACACGCGGATCGCTCTCACCTCCCGTGAACTTGTCCAACAACTCCAGGGCCTGTTTCCGGTCTTTCGCGGCCAGGGCAAGGCGATGGGGATAGCGGTCGCGATTGTGGGTCGTCGTGAGACGAAGTTCATCGAACTCGCCGCCATGGCGTAAAAAGTCGGCGTAGGTTTTCGCCAGGCGTTGCAGGGCGACGGCGCTCATGGCGGAGAGGGATAAACCGGACAAATTCGAGGATTCGCCTTGCAGCCCCGCAATCGCCTGGTCGGTACGGCCTTCGTCGCGTGGGCCGTCCGGCGGCGGGCCCTTGATGACGACATGGGCATTGACGCCGCCCGCGCCGAAGGCACTGACTCCGGCGATGCGCGGCGCGCCTTCCGGCCAATCGCGGCTTTCGCCTGGAAAGAGCAGCCGGGATTCGCTCATGTTGATCTCCGGATTCAAATTTTCCAGATGTAGATTGGGCGGGATTTCGCCCGATTCCAGAACGGTCACGGTCTTGAACAGGCCGGCTATGCCCGCGGCCGCTTCCAGGTGGCCCAAATTGGTCTTCGCGGCGCCGAGAATGCACTCTCCCCGGCCCGAGCCATAGACGCGATTCAAGGCATCGAATTCGATGGGGTCCCCCAGGGGCGTGCCCGTGCCGTGGGTTTCCACAAAGGCGATTTGCTCCGGTTCCAGGCGGGCCTTGCGCAGGGCCTGGCGAATGACGTCTTCCTGCGCGATTCCGCTGGGCGCCGTGAGCACATTGGTCTTACCGTCCTGGTTGACGGCGGTGCCCGCGACGACGGCTCGCACGGGTTCTTTTTTGCGCCGTGCGTCCGTCAGGCGACGCAGGACCAGAACGCCGCAACCTTCGCCGCGCAGGATTCCGTCGGCCCGAGCGTCGAAGCTCTTGCATTTACCGTCGGGCGCCAGCGGCAGCATGCGCGACGCCACCAGCATGGACAGGGGGGAAAGGATTAAATTGACCGCACCCACGATGGCCAGATCACATTCGCCTTCGCGCAGGCTCGCGCAAGCGTAGTGCAGGGCCGTGAGTGAGGATGAACAGGCCGTGTTCACGACCATGCTGGGCCCTTTCAAGTCCAGGAAATGGGATATGCGATTGGGCGCGAAACCCAGCTCCATGCCCGAAGCCGCGTGAGCATCCAGGGTACTCGTTTCGCCGATGCGCGACCAGGCGTAGTCGTTGTTGTAAATGCCGACGAAGACGCCCGTGCGGCTGCCTCGCAGTCGTCGCCGCGTCAAGCCGGCCCGCTCCAGGGCTTCCCACGCGCAGGTCAAGAGCAACCGGTGTTGAGGATCCATGGCCTCGGCTTCGCGAGGAGCAATGCCGAAGAACAGGGGATCGAATTCATCCACGCCCTCCAGAAATCCGGCCCGGAGGGGAATGCCGGTGGTCGTCCCGGACCAATCACCGCGTTCGGGCGGTACCGTCGCCGAAGCGTCTCCGCCGGATTTAAGAAAGGCGTGAAACTTCTCGGGTGAATCGCAACCGCCGGGAAAGCGACACCCCATTCCAATTATCGCCGTTTCGTGCTCGTCCGGGGGCGAAGCGGCCTTCAAGCGGCGAATCTCAAGATAGGCGGCTTTCAGCAGGGCGTGATAGTCGGACTGTTCCTCATTCTTCATCGCGGATTCCGACCGGTTCCCCATTTAGTTCCGCGCGCAGTAAATCGGCGATGGCCTCGGTGGGCAGTAAGTCCAATTCTCTTTCGCCGGGAACAATCGCGGGAGCGACCAGCGCGGGGGGAGCGGGTATTTCCAGCGACTGGTCGAAGCCGAGCAGTTCCATGAGGCGTTGAGCCAGGTCCTCGGGAGTGGGGTGATTCCAGAGAATGGCGGCGGGCAGGGTCAGGCCCAGGCTTTCGTTGAGGCGATTGCGCATCTCCAGGGTCGTGAGGGAATCGAAACCCATGGAACCGAACGTACGATCGAAGGAGATTTCCTGAGCGTCCATGCGCAGAATCAAGCCGGCCTGCGCGCGAAGGTGCTCCCGCAGAATCGCCAGGCGTTCATTGTAGGTTTCTTGATTTCGCAAGAGTAGAAGGACATCGTGGGTGTCGCTATCGCGTTTTCGCGCCAGGTCGCGCAGGGGAGACGAAGCGGCGGCTCGGGGATGAAATTCGCACCAATCGTCCACGCGAAACGGCATCAAGGCCACGTGGGCTTCCCTGGGTCCTCGGTCCATGGCGGCCAGAACCCGCTCCAGGGCTCTGGTTCCGGTGATGCCCGGAATCGCATCCATGCCGCGTCCCGCCAGGCGGCGATTTACGCGAGCATCGCGAGCCGCCATTCCGGTTTCCGCGAAAGGTCCCCAGCTTATGCTCAAAACGCGTTCACCGGCGGCGGCCCGGGAGCGCGCGAAGGCGTCCATGAAGGCATTGGCCGCCGCGTAATTTCCCTGACCCGGAGTACCCAGCATGGTGACGGCCGAGGAATAAAGAATGAAAAAGTCCGGTTCGTGATTTTCCAGCGCCTGAACCAGATTGAGCGTGCCGCGCATTTTGGGACCGGCGACGGTCTCGAAGTCTTCCCTGTTCAGCCTGTGCAGAAGACCGTCGCGCAGAACCCCCGCGAGATGAAGCACGCCCTTGAGCGGCGGTGCGTTTTCCGTGCCGCGCCGGACTAAATCGCGGGTTTCGTCGGCATCGGACAGATCACTTTTTATAAAGCGAACTATCGTACCCCGGGCCAGGAGAACTTCCATGACGCGCAGCGCTTCGGGGGTGGGATCGGATCGGCCGGCCAGAATGATATTCGTCACTCCGGCGCTGGAAAGAAAATCCGCGGCCCGCAGGCCCAGGCCGCCCAGGCCCCCGGTAATGAGGACGGTTCCGGGCTCTGAGGTTTTCCAGGTTTCCCGGGGGAAGTGTTCGCCGAAGGCTACTTTGCGCATCCGGGGCGCGAAGACGTCATTGCCTCGAACGGCGATTTCGCTTTCGGCCGCTCCGGCGGCGCGAAACAAAAGGTCAAGGGAGTCGCCGGTAGTCGATGGTAGATCCAGCAGCCGAACGTTCATCCAGATGAATTCATTGCCGGCCACGCGACCCAGCCCCCGAAGCGCGGTACCCGCCGGATCCGGATTGCGATCCTCACGCGTGACCTGTTCGGCGTTTGTGGTAAGGATCAAAACCTCCAGCTTCTCGGACTCGGGCGCCGTGGTCAGGGCAACTTGAAGGGAGCGACAGAGCTCCAGGGCCCGCAGATCCGCCGGCATGCTCGTTTGTTTATCAGCTCCCCGCGCGTGTAGAATTCCGGCGGGACGGAAGTCGGCCGCTTCGCGTTGCAGAACCGCTCGGTGGGAGGGTGATTCGACGTCGATGAACAGTTCTTGAAATAAATCCGAATGAACGATTCGTTCCGGAGCGGCGTCGCCGGAATTCGAGGCCGCGCGAATCATTAATACCCTTCCGCCGCGCTCGAAAATTCGCGCGGCACAGGACGAACCCGGTTCGCCGTCGGACCAGATGATCCAGTCTCCGTGAGCCATCGGCGAATCGCGCCCGATTGTCGTGTTTTCCCAGCGCGTAGTGTAGGTCCAACTGTCCAGCTCGGCGTCGGTGTCCCGGGGCAACAGGCGAGACGTCAGCCCCCGGGCCCGGAAAGCAATTTCGCCGTCGGGAGTGCGCGCCACGACATCGCCTTGAAGAGTTCGTTCTTTCAGGTTGATTTCGCCCCCGGCCCGAACCATAGCCCGCTCCGCGCGAGCCGCGGAGGGATACAGGGTAATGGAGTCCAGGTAGGTGGGCAGTACGGCTTCCAGGTCTTCTCGCGATGATACTATGGCGGCCTGGGCATGCAGGCAGGCGTCCAGGAAGGCGGGATGCATTACCTGGGCCGTGCCGCCGTGCAGGATGGATTCCGGAGCACGAATGCTTGCGTGGACGAGGTTCAAATTCGAGTCGGCCCGAGCGAAAGCCAGGCTTTCGATTCCGCGAAACGACGGTCCGTATTCCATGCCTATGCGGGCCAATGCCCCGTAGAATTCATCCGGCGCCAGGTTTGCTCCCGCCGGCGCGACGTCGGATTCGTTCCATTCTTTTTCGCGTCGAGCTTCATCGCCGCCCTCATCGTGAAGGATGTAACCCACCGCGTGGCGAACCCACTCGGACTCTCCGCGGGCACGGCCATGAAATTCGAAACGCCGACGGCCGTCCCGGGACGGATGAAGACTGAATTGCAAATCTCTTTCGGCGTCGGTCAGGGGAAAGGGAGTCAGGAATTCCACCGCTTCCAGTCGCGTGACGCCCAAACCATCTTCCTGAACAAAGGCGGCGGCCGCCAGATCCAGATACATGGCGGCGGGTAACACCGGCGTCCCCAGTACGCGATGGTCCTTCAAATAATCATGGCGTTCGAGATCCAGTTGAATCATGCGCGCCTTCAGGCCGGGTAGCTGCACGGGTTCGAAGACGGGGCCCAGAGGCGAATCGCCTCGCCGCGTGAAATCGCCGGACATACCGCCGGTCAGCCAGAAGCGCTTGCGCTGCCAGGGGTAGGTGGGCAATTGGAGGCGTCGAGCCGGCGGATTCCCGTGTAAGCGTTCCCAGTTCAGGGAATAACCGGCCGTGTACATGCGGCCGGCCGTCGCGAGCAGCGAAGTCCGGGCCGATTCGTTTCGCCGCAGGGAACCGACGGCGACGGCGGTGGACGCCTCCAGGGACTCGAAGCTTTCCAGCAGGGACGGAACGACGACCGGGTGGGGGCTTACTTCCAGGAAGAGATCGAAGTCCTCATCCAGCAAACGTTTCGTCATGCCCAGGAAGGCCACCGGATTGCGAAGATTACGCCACCAGTAGCTTGCGTCCAGTTCGGGTCCCGTGAGCACCCGAGCGTCGGTGGTGGAGTAAAACGGCACCCTGGCCGGGCCCGGCTGAATTTCACGTAGTCCTTGAATCAGCTCGTCCTGAAACTCATCCATGGCCGGAGTGTGCCCCGCATTGGTTACGCGAATTCTTCGCGCCGGAATGCGATGTTTGTCGGCCGCGATTTGAATTGCCTGGATTCTTTCCCGAGGACCGGAGATGATCGTGGAGCGCGGGCTCAGCTCCATGGCGGCGGTGGTTTCTCCTTGCGCGTCCTCCAGCAGCTCCTGGATGATACGCGGGTGAGTTTGAAGCAGGAGCATGGCGCCTTCATGCTTTCTACGAGACAAGAGCCGGCTGCGTAATGTAATCACGCGCAGTGCGTCGGCGGGCGAAAGAATACCGGCGAATGCCGCGGCGGCGATCTCGCCCATGCTCTGACCCATCACGGCGTCCGGTTGCGCGCCGCGATGCAGCCACAGTTGAGCCAGGGC
>CAZGYS010000332.1:0-7262 GCA_964530305.1 uncultured Leptospiraceae bacterium | reverse complement strand
AATACACGACCCGTCCGTGCAGGCGAGCGGGACTGCCGAACTTGATGGGATTGCCTTCTTTATCGTAGATGGTAAAGTCCGCGCGGCGATAACTCTTCTTGAGTTTCTCCATGCCGTTGCGGCCGCGTACCCGCAGATCCACGCGAGCCGAGCCTCGGCCTTCCTGCATGCGTCTTTCAAACAGGCCGGTCATGCAGGACGTTTTACAAAAAGTCAGGCCGGTGGGTTTCACAAAGCCTTCCAGGGCGACGCGCTTGTTCTTGTTCTCCTTCTTGCAAAAATCAGCGAAGGTGCTCAAGGGAGCGGGCGGCTCGTTGCCGCAGGCTGTGGTTGATACCAGCAAGCCGGCGCCCACCAGCAGGGCGGCCAGGGTCTTGAGGCGGAAGTAGTATGTGTGATTCATGGTTTTTGGACGATGAGCTGAGAGACGTGGTTCGGGTTTCATAATCCGGCCAAGCAAACGTGGTGGGAAAAAGTCGGCAATCGGGAAAAGTAGTGTTCCGGATCTTCAATCGAACTGATACTGGTTGAGATACCGCTGTACGGTCACATTTGGGAGAATATGATTATGGGGAAAAAGACCTTAAGATACTTTCACTTACTTACGCTGGTAGCGGTCCTAAGCATATCGTCCGGAGCGTGCAAGTTGCTTGGTCTGGAAGAAGAGGCGGACAATCGACTCAGGGAGGCGATCGCCCTTGCTCTGCTTTCCGCCAACAACTCAAGCAGCGCCGTTTGTACAAATTCCTCTTTGTCCGGGGCCATCACGGCCAATACCAACGGCTGTGGAACGCTGACGGGAGTCGTCACCGTGGAATCAGGCGCAACTTTGACCATCAACGCGGGAACCACGATTCAAATGCAACCGGGCTCGGCCCTGATTGTAAAACCCGGCGGACAAATAAACGCCGTTGGTACCGCGAACAGTCCCATTGTGTTTACTTCCTCGAAAACCGCGGGTTCGCGGGCGGCCGGTGATTGGGGCGGAATTTCCCTGGTGGGCAGCGCCGCCAACACCGATCCCGATTCCCAGAATATCGAGGCTTCGTCGAGTGTAAGCTACGGCGGTTCGTCTTCCAATAACTCCTCTGATAGTTCAGGGACCATGCAATACGTTCGCATCGAGTTCGCGGGAGAAACCATCAACAGCGTCGCGCAGAATTGTCTTTCCCTCTATACCGTCGGTAGCGGCACGACCATCGATCACGTACAATGTCACATGGGCGCGGACGACGGGTTCGTCTGGTTCGGCGGCAACGTCAACGCGAAGAACCTGCTGGCAACGGGTATCGCCGACGACAGCTTCGAAATCACGGAGGGCTACGGCGGGTCGCTGCAGTACATCATCGCCCATCAGTACACCGCGGCGCAGGTGACTCACTCCAGCACTCCTTACGGCATGGATGTCTATGGCAGCCCCACCGGAAATACCTCTACGGGTAACGCGTCCCTATCCAATCCGACGATTCAGAATATCTCTCTCCATGGCTCCACGATAACCAATGCTTACGGCATTTTCGCAAGCGCCGGCATGACGGGCAGTTTTCAGACCGGATTCATGTTCGGCTATCCGGCGAGTAATGTCCGCTGCAATGACAATGCGGGGACCGGCGCCAATACCAATCCCGATTTCGATCTCCGGGGCGATGCCAGCTATGCCAATACTTCGGGCGGTGAGTGCGTCCAGATCTCGGTACCCGGGAACCTCTCGGCGCAACCCTATACCAGCGCCGGAGACGTGGCCAACAACACCGCGCCGGATTACACTTCTACGGCGGGGACGACCGGGTGCGGTGCTACCTCCACCAGTACGTTTCTGGTGATGGATTCCACCTGCGGCGGCATGACGTCCACGTCCGGCAACTGGGCCTCGGGTTGGACCTACTATCAGCCGAACTAACGGCTGAATTCAGGTTTCGTCGGCCAGAACCGTCCAGACACCCGTGGCCGGCTGAAAGAACATTTGCTGCAGGGTCCCGGCCATGCGAACCCCGGGATCCGACAGCACTTCCAGGCAAGCGGTCGCGTTGCCGGGGCGAACACTCGGCAACAGGGAGCGCAGGCGATCGATTCGATCGCAAGACGTAGCCTGAAGAGAATTGTCCGAAACCGTTCCGTCCACGCGTAACTTTTCGTAATTGTTGGTGACGGCGATGAATCCATTTTCCGGCCCGCGGATGGCGGACTTCGTGGGCGTTCTTTCCACCACGGCCATTTCGCCCGGGCGAGTTCCCGTCACGAGTAACAAACAGTCCGCGAAGATGTCGCTTTCGCTTAGCAGGCTCACCGCGGTTGCGTAATCCGGCGCCTCCGCCAGGACCTTGCGAATCAGGAACGTGATCGGCGGCGCAAGCGCGGGCGATTCCGTGCTCAGCACGGCATTCAGCGTGATGGAGAATTTACCGGGCGCCATGCCGGACAACGCACCGGCGAATCCCGGCCAGGCGATGACGGTAAAATCGTTCGCGGCGCCTTTGTAATGGAAAACGGTCGTGTACTTCGAAAGTATACGGCCTTCCGAAAACCAGTCCAGGTTACGGGCGTGGATTGGACCTTGCGGAGTATCCGCGGCAAACGCCGAACAGCCGATGACGACTTTAACCGCGTCATAGTACAGATTTAAAAGCAACACTTCCGTCGGAGCGCGACCAGTGAGTCCGGCGATGACGGCCGTTTCCTCTTGAATCTCGGGCGCCAACAGAGCGGTGGAATATTCTTGAACGAGGCCCAGGGTTTCCGGGTTGTCCAGCAGGCCGAGATCGCGCAGGCCCTCGGTCATGAGAGCCTCCATTTCGGTCTGATAGTCGCGCAGAAACGACCAGCGTTCCCTGGGCGGGGAGGTTAGATCAATGTCGTGTTCACGCATGGTGTTACCCGTTCACGACATCTCCCGCCCTCGCCCGCGCGGAGGTTGGGATCAGCCGTTGTTTTTGCGGGCGCGTGCTTCGGCCCGCTTCTTGATTTCGTCCGCCATGTCGCGGTACTGAACCATGTCTCGCTGGCTCTTGCCCGCGGCGATCATGGGGAAGACCTTTTCGTCCTGGGGAATCACTACTTCCAGGATGGACGGCTTCGTGCGATCCTTGAGCATGAATTCCAGGCCCGTGTCGATCTCGCCCGGTTGGGTGATGCGCATGGAAGGGATGCCGAAGGATTCGCCCAGCTTGACGAAGTCGGGATTGTACTGCCATTCGGATTCGGCGTAGCGCTCTTCATAGAAGAGTTCCTGCCATTGGCGCACCATGCCCAGGAAGCTGTTGTTCAACAGGAAGATCTTAACGGGCAGGTTGTACTGGCGAATGGTAGCCAGTTCCTGAATACACATCTGATAGGAACCGTCTCCGGTTACGCAGATGACTAAATCATCGGGCTTGGCGAACTGCGCGCCGATGGCCGCCGGCAGTCCGTAGCCCATGGTGCCCAGGCCGCCGCTGGTCAACCAGCGATTGGGTTCGTCGAAGAGATAGTACTGAGCCGCCCACATCTGATGCTGACCCACGTCCGTGGCGACAATGGCCTTGCCGTCCGTCACTTCGTAAAGTCGCTGCATGATGCGCTGGGGTTTGATGACTTCGTCGCTGTCTTCGTAGTCGAGCTGATTGTTCTGTTTGTATTCGTCCAGGTGATTCAGCCACTCGGAGTGATCCCCGTCCTTGACGTGGGGTAGGACGGCCTTGAGCACGTCCGTTAAATCGCCGTGGAGAACGTGGTCTACGCTCACGCGCTTATTGAATTCGGAGACGTCGATGTCGATGTGCGCGCGAACCGCGTCCGGCGCGAAATCCGTGGGAACGCCCGCCACGCGGTCGTCGAAACGCGCGCCCAGGGAAAGAATGTAATCGCACTCAAGAACGGCCTTGTTGGCGTACGCGGTACCGTGCATGCCCGGCATGCCCAGCGAAAGAAAGTGCGTTCCGGGGAACGCGCCCAGCGCCATGAGCGTAGTGGTTACGGGGCTCATGGATTTTTCCGCGAGCGCGCGAATCTCTCGGTGCGCGCCGGCGTTGATGGCGCCGCCGCCCACGTAGAGCAGGGGTTTCTTGGCGTTGTTCAGGGCTTCCGCGAAAGCTTGAATATCGCCGCCCACCTCGGACTTAACGGAGAAGCGGGCCGCCAGTTCCGGATCCGCGCTGACCGTATCCGTGGGTCCCACCTGGACATCCTTGGGCAAGTCCAGCAATACCGGACCGGGGCGACCGCTGTTGCAGAGCAACCAGGCTTCCTCGAAGCAGCGGGCCACGTCGTCGGCTTCTTTTATAAGCGCATTGTACTTGGTGACGGGCAGGGTGATGCCGAAAATGTCGGCTTCCTGGAAGGCGTCCGTTCCGATGGCCGTCGTAGGTACCTGTCCCGTAATGGCGAACACCGGAATCGAGTCCATCTTGGCGTCCGCCAAACCGGTGATGATATTCGTTGCGCCGGGACCGCTGGTTACCACGACGACGCCCGGTTTACCCGTCACGCGGGCATAGGCCTCGGCCATATGAATGGCGCCCTGTTCGTGCCGCACCAGGATGTGGCGAATGGGCGAATGATACAGTTCGTCGTAGAAAGGCAGGATGGCTCCGCCGGGATAACCGAAGCAGATGTCCACGCCCTTTGCTTGCAATAAATCCAGTAATACCTGTGCGCCGTTCTTTTTCATGATGGACCTCGACCAAATCGCGAATGTATGAGTAATATCGAAAGAAAGAGGGCGGGAAAATTTACGGTTGTGTCCCGCTCGTCCTTCATTGTATCGGTTGAATCGCGAGCTGGTTCGACGGATGTCGAATTACCGCAATAAACGCAGGGCCGGGTGTCGTGACAAGCCGAAAACCGGCCCTGGCCCGCGCCTTCGCGTCGTGCGACATAAAATGGACTTCAAGGACTTACAATCTTACAGCAAGGCGCTCGATAAACTCAATCGTGACGCGCCCGAGGTCCTGCTCGTTTCCGGAACCGACCCTTCCATCTTCGACGTGGTCCTGGAGCAGGTTAAGAAACGGCTCGGCAAAACCGTGGGCGATTTCGAGACCAGCGTCCTTTCTGGTGAATCCGGCGATCACCTCCGCATGCAGGAGGAGATCTTCAACATTCCACTTTTTGCGCCGTATCGCTTAATTGTCATTCGCCAGGGGTCGGAGGTATTCAAGCCCATCCTGGCCGATAAGCAGGCCGCCGCCGGATTCCAGGACGACTTTGGGCGTTTGCCCGAACGGACGTTGTTGCTGATTCAATTCGAAGGCGCGGCCCCGAAAGGCCTGCTGAATTTATTCGGTAAGCGATTGCTGCACCTGATCACGCGCGATATATTCGCCAACCAGGTCATGGATGTGATTCGCGGCGCCGGCAAAAAGCACGGCGTCAAACTGGCGGAGGACGCCATTTACGAAATTCGCGAGCGAGTCGAACCCCGCGCCGGGGCCATCGAGATGGCCGTGCAGCGACTCAAGGACATCCTGCCCGCGGATCACGGTGAAGTCAGCGGCCATGACGTACGCGAAGTGCTTTTTCCCAATCCGGGTTTTAATCCCTTCGAGCTGGTGGACGCGATTTTCGGAGGCGATTTCCGCGGCTTTCAAAGGGAGCTGCTCCACTACAATTCGGGCGCCGACAATTTGTTCGTCATTTTGAAGTTAATGCTGAATCGCGCCGATGAAATTCGCCGTGCCACGCAAGGGCGCGGTCTGGGCATGGCGGACGTGGAGCTGATTGACTTTCTGGGCTTGAAGGGGCGTCCGCCTTTCGTACAAAAGAAAATTCTTCAGCGACTATCCGTGGAAACCCGCGAGTACGACGACCAACGTTTGCTGAATGTCTATCAGTTGCTCATCACGCTGCAGATGGATTTTCGCGGGCAGGTTCCGGTGAGTCGCCAGCCGCTGGTTTTCGAGGAACGCGTGCGCGAGTTATTTTTCGCCTGAATAGTCTTTACACGAAATCGCCCGGGCGGGTAGTCTGGGTCGCGGTTTGATTCATTTGCAAATACGCCTTGAGACCGGAGGCCCACCATGAGCGACGACGAACTTTCTCCATTCGATCCCGATGATTTGTCTCCGGAGGAACGCGAGAAATTCGAAGCGGCCTTGAATGGTCCGGGTTCAAGGGAACACCATTATGTTTTCGCCCATCAAGCGCTCCCGATGCTCATTATGTCCGAACCCGGTGATTGGATCCCGGTCTTCGCGCATCCCCAGGCCGGCCGAGAGGCCCTGAATGATTTCTGGGATCGAGTAGGTTCCGACTTTCCGGAGGAAGAACGTGTTTCCGGACTGGGCCTGGATTGCTTCCAGCGCGAATTTACTTTGTTGGAAGGTATGGCGCTGATTTTTACTTTCCCGGATCCGAAACAAGGCGTAGAGGCATACTTTTCCGCGCTCGTCTTGCTCCCGGGGAAGAAGCGTCTGTTTCGAAAACGCGCGCCGGCAACCCTGCGTTATCTTACTCTCGAACTGGGAACGGACCTGGACGGAGCGCCCCGCACGGTTCTGGGAGAATGGCTTTTCACGGAAGAAGGGATAAGACACTCGAACTACGGGGACGGATCCGAAGCGGAAGTGGAGGCCTTCGCGACTTTCGTTGAGAAGTTTCTGGTCGAGCCCCATGGACCACATGGTGCGCTGGATTTTGCTCCCGATTCAGAAGAGTGAGACCGATGCCACCGGCCGGGAACCGGATCCCTCTTGACAGATTTATCAGGTATCCGGAAATGGACGCTTCCTCCGCGTTCGCGCGGTTTGGGATGGTTAGCCCAGGTAGCTCAGTCGGTAGAGCAGAGGACTGAAAATCCTCGTGTCGGTGGTTCGATCCCGCCCCTGGGCACTAGTTTTCCGCTCGGCAGCGGCCTCGCTTGAGTTTTGTTGCCCCTCCTGTTTTCCTCGCTAGTGACGCTTTCCGGTTCGTTGGCTATAGGCACCATTACCGCGCCACGCGGCGGTGCTTGAGTTTGTTTATCTCTCTCGGTTGCCTCGCTGGTGACGTTTGCTTTGTGCTTTCGCCGCGGGCGCTTTTACCGCTCGGCAGCGGCCTCACTTGAGTTTCGTTGGCCCTCCTGTTTTCCTCGCTAGCGATGCTTCCCAGTTCGTTCGCCGCGGGCGCCTTGCCGTTAGACCGTCCGCCGTAAACCGTGAGTCGTTTCACCGTTCACCCGTTGCACCGTTAGACCGTCTAACTGTTCTTCCTTGCTTCCCCTTCTTCCCATAACTTGAGGAATGTTTCCTCTTCGACTGTTTCGCAGCGTTCGGGGGCGAAGAGGGTTTTCACGGGCGGCTTGGGGTAGG
>CAZGYS010000331.1:0-7273 GCA_964530305.1 uncultured Leptospiraceae bacterium | reverse complement strand
CAGGCAAGAAAAGCACGAACAAGAAGGGCGCCGATTCGTTTCAGTTTCGGTATGAATAAACACGCGTCCAATCGCCACACATGCCGACGCACCTTGACATTTCCACGCAGGTCTATTTATTTCCGGTAAGATAATATATGCATTCGGCCGCAACGCCGCCGATGATGCGCATGCACGTACACAAATTCCAAATACTATCGAGAAGATAACATACGAGAAGAATCTAAATGAGTAAAGCAATCAAATCCACGAAACGCGCGACCCCCGTGTCGCTCCTCCTGACCGCGGCTCTGGCCCTGGCGGCCCTCCCCGCCTTCGCCGGTTGCAATAATGACGGTCAGGTTCTGGCCACCTTCGACGGCGGCGATATCAAACGCGGAGAACTTCGCGAAATTTTCGAACTGGACCGCCTGCGTCGCATGCGCTACGGCATGAACCGGCCCCAGAAATTAACCGTGCAGGATCAAAACCGCGCCCTCCGAGACGCCGCCGTGCTCAAGATGGCCGCGAAAGAAGCCCTCACCTCCGGTCTCAACAAGCAACCCGAGTATAAGAAAGCCGTGGCGCTCTTGCCCGAACAACTCCTGGTAGAGGCTTTCGAATTCAATCTGCTCGAAAGTAAGGACCAGCCGAAATACAAAATGCTCGAGCTGCAATTCCTGGGTCTGCGTAATCCCAACGCCAAGCCTCAAAAGCCGGGCGGAAAAGTCGTGAATCCGAAGCCTTCGCCCCGGGACAATGAAGCCGAGGACCTTCTGAAACAACTGAACGATTCCTCCAAGTCGGACAAGGAAATCGAAGAGCTCATCGCCCGGAAAACCGAGTATCGCGTCTACAAGGTCAACGGCGGTTACTTGAGCCCCACCTGCACGGAATGTCGCCTGAACGGTTTTCCGTTCCTGACCAAACCGCTGGCCAAGACGCCCATGAAAAAATTCGTCCACATCAAGGACCCCCGCCAGCAGGGTCACTGGCTCGTTCGCAAAGTCGGTGAAAAGACCGTCTCCCTGGACGATCTCAAGGATCACTTCGAGGACTTCTTTCGCAAGCAAGCTCGTATCGTGAACGCCCGCGTGAGCAAGAACGCCGCCCTGAAACGCGGAAATCCGTTTCCCCTGGATGAAAAAAGTATCGAGCTTCGCGCGAAGCAATTCTCCGATCGTTATCAATCCACGGCCCGCAGCTCGCGCTTTCCGGCTCGTATCGACGAATTGAAAAAGAAAAAGAAATTCGTGCTGCACGAACCGGCCCGTCGCAAGCCCGGTAAGGAGCCGAAAGATAAGGACTTCCAGGATTCCACGCCCATGTTCACCATGAATGGAAAACTGACCACCTACGGGGACATTAAAAAGAAACTTCCCGACCCGCACTTCAACGCGAAGGAACGTCTCCAGCGCCTGAACCTGATTGTCTTCCATGAACTCCTGAAGGAAGACCCTGAATTCAAGAAAACGCCTTCGACGTCCCTCTACAAGGTTCTCAAGACGACCCGCACCAATATTTCCCTGGGTTCGCTGTACTTTCGCAAAAGCCAGCCGCCGGTGAAAGTAAGCAATCAGCAAATCAAGGAACGCTACATCGTCGGTAAGAACAATGTTTACAAGGGCAAGAGCCTATCCCAGGTCCGCGCGCAAATTCGCCGTCAACTGGAACAGCAAAATCGCCGTCAGGCCGCCCGTCGCCTGCAGGAAACGCTGATCAAGAAATACAAACTCAAGATTCTCAGCGCCGCCCTCAAGGAAGGCAAAATCTAGAGACCGTTAATCCTTCGCCGTCCCCGGTCGGGGCGGCGAAACACTCCTTCATGTCCTTATCCTTCAAACATTGCCTGGCGGGCCTGCTCGTACTCGCGGTCCTACCGGCAAGCAGTCCCGGCAACGCTCAGACGCCGACCCGCGCTAAAATCGTCGCGGAGTTCACGGGCGGCAGTATTACTCGAGCGGAATTCAAGGACGCCATGCTCATCCGCTTTCGCGGTCGCGTTCCCGCCAATCCGACGACTCGCCGCGCCTTTCTGCGCCGCTACGCGTTGCTGCGCATCGCCGCCGCGCGAGGTAAGGCCGAGGGTCTTGAAAAGACCGGCGCCTACATGAAACAAAGCGCGCTGCTGTCCGAACGCGTACGCATTGAAGCCTACCGACGCATGCTCGTCAAAAGACCCGCGCGGTCGGTCTATCGCATGATGCAATTGCAAATCCTGTTGCTGAAAAGGCCCGCGCGCAAGGGACCGCCGGACGGAACGCGAGGCTCGGGAGAGTCCCCCGAATTGGCGGCGAAGGCCCGCGCCATTGCCGCGCAACTGAATCGCCCCGGGCTTTCCGAAACCGAAATAGAGGATATCCTGGCCGGCAATACCAGCTCCCTGCGTTACAAGGCCACGGGCGGTTTTCTTTCGCCCCAGTGCGTCAGTTGCCCCTGGAGTCAAACGCGCCGACTGACGAGCAAGTTGGAGAAAACCCCGCAAGGTCGTTTCATTTATGCTCATGGTCGCTACGGGCACATGGTCGCCCGGCGACTTTCCACGCGAATGGTCCGGGCCGGGAAACTCAAGGACTACTTTCGGGCCCACTACCGCGAACAGGCCGTTCGTATTAAGCGCAATATTCATCGCATATCGGATCCGGCGGCGCGCGCCCGGACCCTCAAGGGTTTTCCGCGCGGCGAACGTGAAATTGAAAACCTGGCCAACCGCTTCAGCGATTACTTCAATCGACGGGAAACGCGGGGACGCTTTCGCAATCGCATTAAACTGTTCAAAAACGCCCGGGAACTACGCCTTTATCCGGCCGCTCGTTCCCGCGCCGCGGCCGGGATCACCTACAAGCCGGAAACGCCCCTGTTCATGATGTCCGGTCGTACTTTCACCTACGGCGATTTAACGAAGCTCCTGCCCGCTCCTTATTTTACGAAGCGAACCCGCCTACGCCGTTTGCAAATCCTCGTTACCCATCAGCTCCTCAGTGGTTCGCGAGCCTACGAGCGCGTCGCCCGGGGGAAAGAGTATCGTTCCCTGCTGGCATACGCCCGCGTGGCGGTGCTGGGACGCATTTATTATGGCGAGCGCATGCCCGAACTTCCGGACGTCTCGGAGAAAGAGATTCGCGCGCACTATGAAAAGCACAAGGCCGGGCGCTTTAGAAACCTGCCCTACCAGCGCGTACGCCGACGAATCATGATCAATTTGCAGGAAAAAGCCTATCGCGCCGCGCGCCGTAAATTCGACGGTAAGCTGGCTCGCGAAAACAAACTGCGCTTGCTTCCCGCCGACGCTTGACCATCGCATCCACATCACCTTACCGGCCGCTCCGGCTTCAAGAGGACATAAATACGCCGATGGCTTTCTTGATGACGCGATTCTTGAATTTGCGCATGTCCCCCAGGGCCTCACGCACAAGCGCCATGATTTCCTCCGCTTGCTCCCGGGTCGTGGTCAACGGCGGCAGGAATTGCATCACGCGTTTTTCCGCGGGGGCGTAGGTCACGTGGATTCCTTTTTCGTATAGAATCTTCATCAAGGCCAGACAGGTGGCCGGTTCATCGAAGACCAGCGCCATGAACATACCCATGCCCCGGAACTCGGTAATCTCCGAGTATTCTTTTTGTAATTGCTCGAATTCGTCCCGGAAGTAATCGCCCCGGCGACGGACTTCCTCCAGAAAGCCCGGGTTGGTGGATTGTTCCAGGGCTTCCAGTGCCGCGAAACATCCCAGTTCAGCGCCGCCGAACGTAGACAGATGAATGAAAGGGTCTTCCTTGAACAGACCCTCGTATTTTTTGCGAAAGCAGGTGGCGGCCATGGGATAGATCCCGCCGGAGAGACCCTTACCGGTAATGACGATGTCCGGTGCCACGCCGTAATTCTGAAAACCCCAGTTACGCCCCGTGCGCCCCAGACCGGTCTGGGTTTCATCCATAATGAGGACGATGTCTTTCTTCGTGCAAATGCGACGTAGCCGGCGCATTTGCTCCTGCGGAACGGCAAGCATTCCCGGCGCCGCGACGATGGGTTCGATGATGAGTCCGGCCGCCTCTTCGTCCAGCGCCGCTTCCAATTCACTCCAATTCCCGAAGGGAACCTGGCGAAAGTCAGCCAGGCGAATGCCGAAGGGTTCGCGATACCTGGGATCTCCGGCGCCCAGCGCCAACCCCGTGTGTCCGTGGTAACCACCGCCGATGGAAACGATGCGAGCGCGCCCGGTATGCCCCCGCGCGATTTTAATTGCCAGGTCCGCCGCTTCGCCCCCGGAGACGCCGAAGACGATGCTTTCCAGGCCGTCGTTCCAGATGCCGCCCAGAAAACCGGTTAAGAACGACTCGGAGAGTTGTTTGGCTAATCGCGCGCGCGGGCCGGATATGAGATTATGATTGCCGATGTCGTAGTGTTCGATGGCTTCCAGCACCGCCGCGCTCACGCCGGGATTGCGATGCCCCAGATTAAAGACGCCGCCATTGCAATGGCAATCGATAAAGCGCTTACCGTCTTCGTCATGGAAATAGATGCCTTCGCGCTTGCCCATGACGATGTCCATGCCCAGGCGCTTATGAAAGCCCACCTTGTACTTTGAAACATGATGAGCGAAGTCCCGAACGACGGTATTCCGATTGAAGTTAAAATCCATGTTCGATTACCGTACCACCAGGCCCGTGAATTTATCCAGCCTTTTACGATAGGCATTATAGATGGGCGAAAACATAATCCCGCGGTTATAGTACTCTCCCATTCTCTCCAGCAAGTTGTCCAGGGCCGCGTCCGCCTTCTTCCACGCCCGCGCGGAGAACCCGTTCAATTGATCCAGGTTGGCCCCGCCCCGACTGAGAGCGGCTTCTTCCTTCAAGAACTCGGTTTCCAAAGCGTCGCGCTCCTCTCGAAACATCTCCAGGCGGGCCGGATAGTTCAAGAGCGTAAAGCGATGCAGGCGTTCGGCGCGCCACCACAGTGAGTTGTCCGCCAGGCGTCCGGGTTCGGTAATATCGCCCGCGCGAATGCCGGTGCCCGGCGCGAAGAAGGGCTTGAAGAGTGAAAGGCAAGGCGCCGCCGTTCCCGTAAACCAGTAGGTGGAATTTTTGTCCGTCCGTAGTTCGGCCACCATGGAGCCCGTGGTCTGAACGGGCGTGGTAATGCCCGCGGCATGCACGCACAAACATCCCATGTTTGAAGCGGACGGGCGAAAGCCGTGCCTGGTTTCGCGGGTTCCGTGGTTGCGTAAAATCGCCATGGCGCCCGCCGCGTCCAGGCGACCTTCGCTCTTGTCTCCCAGGCGCGAACTCAACTCCCGACGAGTTCGAGACATGCTCATGGTGGTCATGAACCAGTCCGAATAAGCCCCGCGAAAGCTGAATTCGGCGCCCTGCTTGATCCAGCCGTTTTGACGGGCGAAATCGACAACGTTCTTTCCGGCGAAATCATATTCCGACTCGATGGTCAAGCCGTTGGATATGGAGCGAAAGCCCTTGATTCGCGCGGCCACCCAGTGTTCGCCCGCGGTCTCCAGCACGAAGGCCCGGCTCCCGTCAGCGATCATGAAACTATTGTGATGATGGAAACTCTTATTTTGATAACCGGCGCCGGCATCCTGGCCGTACTGCTCCAACAGGTTCGTGATCAGTTCCAGGGCCCGCTCCGCGTCCCGGGTTCTCTCAAGCGCCAGGCGGACCATATCCATGCCGGTCAAGCCGTCGTTCTTTTTGGCGATTTTGACTTTCGTGAAGACCGCCGCGCTCCCCACGACGAGACCGTGCTCATTGGCGCCCATCTCGGCGCCCCACATATGAAACGGTTTGGAAAGAATTACTTCATTGGTTTCGGCGATTTGAGGAATGGAGATATGCGTGAGCGCTACGTCCCCCTTCGCGTGATTGGCCCGGGGAACGCGAACCAGGGTCTGAGCTTCGTTGGGCTCCCGATGGGAATTCTTTCCGAAGATGATGTTGCCTGATGCCGTCGCATCGCCCGCGGCCATGAAAATATCGGACATGTTTCGCCTCCCCCGAATTGGAGCCTGAGCTTGCCCGTTCAATCTGGCAAGTCAAAAGCCGACCGCGGGGCTCTTCTTGACAGGGCCGCGGTCATCCGTCATTCGTCACTGGTGAGTGATGGGAACGACAAATTCGCCCGTTATCTGACCGTGCTGGAAAACACGGCGGATTACCTGGCCATCAATAAACAACCGGGCGTTCCCTTTCAAGCCGCCGGCAAGGACCCGGGGGTTCTGCCCATCATCCGCGAAATGGAAGAGCTGGGTCTGATTGAAGCCGGCCCCAGGCTCTTTCCCGTACATCGCCTGGACAAGGTAACTTCGGGCATCCTACTCTTCGCGCGCGGGCGCAAGAACGCTAATCTCATCGGCAATGAGTTTCGCCACAATCGCGTGGAGAAGTATTACGCGGCCATATCGGATCGCGCGCCCCACAAGAAGCAGGGCCTGGTTCGCGGGGACATGATAAAGGGGCGCGGCGGTGCCTGGATCCTGACGCGCGAAAATAAAAACCCCGCCGTCACGCGCTTCATCAGTCGTTCCATTCCGGGACGTCGCCCGGGGCTGCGTCTGTTTCTCGTTCGGCCGCGCACCGGTCGCACGCATCAGATTCGCGTCGCCTTGAAGAGTCTGGGGGCTCCCATTCTGGGCGATTCGCTCTACGGCCGCTATGATCTCGCGCGAGAAGAAGACCGCGCCTACCTGCATGCCTGTGCGTTACGATTTCGCCTGGGTGAGCAAACGATCACTCTGCGTTGCAATCCCGGACCGGGTTTCGAATTCGAGAATCCGGCTTTCGAAAAGGTCTGGACTGAATTCGCGGACCCCTTCGCGCTGGAATGGCCCGGAGATAAAAAACAGGAGAAGCGCAAGCCGCCGGTCGAAGGGCCGACGGAGAAGAAAACCGGTAAGCAATCTCCCACCGGCAAACCGGCCGTCCGGAAGAAAAGAACCGGCGCCAAAAAGCGAACGCGCGCCTGATACTCACGCGCGAAAACGCGCTGCGCTCGACCCTATTGAGTCCAGGTAATGCCGTCGGTTGATTTCAGGATGTACTGATTGACGCCGTCGTTACCACCGGACATGTAAAACGTGTCGACGAATTCACTGTAGGCCACCCAGCCCGGGAAAGGCGCGAACGTGCTGATTTTCGGGACCGTCGTGGTTGTAAACGTACTCGGCGAACTTGTATTTCTAGTCTTCACAATCAAGTCGGCGCTGGTGTCGGACGGTTTAATCATAACCACCAGAGTGGATTCGGACGAAGCAATCCCGTTTAGGGAATCCCCCGGAGACAA
>CAZGYS010000330.1:0-7273 GCA_964530305.1 uncultured Leptospiraceae bacterium | reverse complement strand
CCCTCCCTTGCCCAGGGCGGATGCCCGGGACGCGGATTTCCAGACGATTCTGTTGCGCGCGCTGTTGAATTCCCCCGCGAAGGAATTGAGTCGAGATGAACCGGTTTGCGTTCTGGATGATGAAAGCGGCGGCTGGGGCCGAGAGCTGCGAAGCCTGGGCTTTCGCGAAATCTTGATGAACGCGGCGGACGACGCGCGCTTTCGCCGTCCGGGGGCAGCCGGGGACGCCGAGGTCTTCCGGGGAAGCGCGGATCACTGTCTGGCTGAACAAAGAGACGCGTCCCTTGCCCTGGTTGTAATTCCCCAGCTTGGAGAATTGAGCGGGACCGCGGAACTCATCCCGGAACTGATTCGAAGTAAACTCGCGCCGGGCGGCTATCTGTTGCTGGGATACCGGGAGCCCGTCGCCCGCGGCGCCTTTCGTCCATTGCCCCGTTACGAAATCAATCTATCCGCCTTGAAGCAGGAGTTGACCCGGGCCGGTCTATTGGCCCAGGTTGCTGAGCCGGGTGAATCCGGCGCAGGCGAAACGGCCGGCGATGGTAACTTTACCATCTTAATGCGCAAGGAAGGAGCGCCCGCCGATTCTTCCGTGGCCGCTCCCGCCGGCGCGGCAAGCGAAGCGGAGCCCGCCGGTTGACGCCCCTCGGTTCGGCGGGCACGCGGACCCGGTCATGAAATATCGCATCGTGCAGGTGACGGCCGGTTGCACGCCGGGAGACGCCATTACCGGAGAAGTTGAATACCTGCACCGCGGCTTTCGCGCCGCGCCCGCCCGGGAGCTCTTCGGTTCCTCCATCGTCACGGCGCGGCACATCGCCCCGGGCCTGAATTTTCCCGCGCGAGATCTGGAATCCTTCGAACCCAAAAACGGAGACGTGATTCTCTACCATCACAGCATCGCCTCCCAACTGCCTGAAGCAATTTTGAAGGGCAATCACCCGCGCTTTCTCATCTATCACAACATCACCCCGGACGAATACTTTCGCCCCTACAACTCCACCATCGCCGCGCACCTGGCGGCGGGCCGAGCCGAGCTGCGGGAATACGTGCATCGCTTTGACGGCTTTTTCGCCGACTCCAGCTTTAACGCGCGCGAACTCAAGGAGCTGGGGTGCTCGGCCGTGCGCGTGAAGCCGGTGCTTTTTGAAAGCGGGGACATGGCGGTTGCTCCGGGCCGGAGAGAGGCCCGCGACGGCGGAGGCGCGAACGTATTGTTCGTGGGGCGCATCGTGCCCAATAAAGGTTACGGCGATTTGATCAAGATCTTTCATTTTCTAAAACGGATTTTACCCGATGCGCGCTTGACCCTGGCCGGGGCGATTTTTCCCGGAACCGAACTTTACCTGGAGGAATTGCGGCGCTTGATTCGCTACCTGGATCTCGAGGAGAGCGTGGAGATTACCGGCTATCTGGAGCGCGGTGAACTGCTGGAGCGCTATCGCCGGGCGGACCTGTTTCTATGCGCTTCCCATCACGAGGGTTTCTGCGTGCCCCTGCTGGAGGCCATGCTGCACGGAGTGCCCGTGCTGGCCTATGCCCATGACGAGTCGGCCGCGGAGGAAACCCTGGGAGGCGCGGGCGCGATTTTTCGTAGGATGGAACATGCTTCCGTCGCCGAGGCCGCCGCGGCGATACTACGCAATGACGATCTGGCCCGCGAAATGATTCAAGGGCAGCGGGAGCGTCTGGAGCGGATCCGCCCCGAGGAAATTTTCAGCGACTTTTTCCAGGCCCTCCGGGAAGCTGTAATCAATCACGCGCGAAAGGCCCACTGATGACTGAATTCTTTTCTCGTTTTACCCTGGACCCCGATGCCATGCTGGCCTGGTTGCGGGAGCTTCCGCCGCTCTTCGTCTACGTTTTTCTGGCCATCTCTTCGATTATCGAAAATGTTTTTCCGCCCTGGCCGGGAGACACGGTGACGGTGTTGGGCGGCGTCGTGATGGCGCTCGGGCGCGTGGACATGTTTCTCTCCATGCTGTCCCTGATCATCGGCAACCTCATCGGCGCCATGATCATGTACTACGGCGGCTCCGGGATTCTAGCCTTCGCGCGCCGCTTGCACGGTCACATGAGCGGACCCCGGTTCATCAAGGGCTGGCTGGAGGAGATCACGTCCGAGGAAAGCCTGGAGCGGACCCATAACTGGTTCGAGCGCTGGGGTGTTTACTTCGTTTTGATTTCGCGCTTCTCCGCCGGCATTCGCTTCTTCGTGAGCATCATCGCCGGTATTTCGCGCATGAACTTGATTTTGTTCATCGTCTTTTTTACCCTGGGAGTAATCATCTGGAACACGGTGTTGCTGGCCGGCGGTTACGCGCTGGGGAATCAGTGGCATCGCGTGATGGAGTGGCTGCGCGTCTATAACGTCATCGTCATCAGCATTCTCACGCTGGGAGCCGCCGCGTTCTTTTATTGGCGTTGGCGTAAGTCGCGCGGCCGGGAAATCACGGACGCCGCCGATCGAAAAGACACGGACAAGACCGTGCCGGTAAAAGGAAAGGGCGAGGCCGACTCCCATGAATGACTCCATGAGTAACGACGAAGCCCTGGAGGCCCTGGCCGAGCGTATGCGGACGGCCGCGTCGGTGGCCGTCATTACGGGAGCGGGGATTTCCGCCGAGAGTGGTGTTCCCACGTTTCGCGGGGACGGTGGCCTGTGGAAGAACTATCGCGCCGAGGAACTGGCCACCCCGGGCGCCTTCCAGCGCGATCCGGAACTGGTCTGGAGCTGGTACGACTGGCGGCGCGGGATTTGCGCCAAAGCCGAGCCCAATCCCGCCCACCTGGTTACGGCCCGACTGGAAGATCGCTACAAGGACTTTCTTCTTATTACTCAGAACGTGGACGGTCTTCATGGGCGGGCAGGCTCCCGGCGCATGGCCGAAATTCACGGCAATATCTGGCGTGGGCGCTGTACCGCCTGCGGCGATGTCTTTGATACGCCCGAAACACCCCTGCCTGAAATTCCCGTGCCCTGTCCTTCCTGCGGCGGGCGGGCCCGACCCCACATCGTCTGGTTCGGCGAAAGCTACGATTCGGATCTGATGGAAGGCGTGTATCGCTTCCTGATGAACGTGGAGGTGTTGCTGGTCATCGGCACGTCGGGGATGGTGAGCATGCCGGTGGTCCTGGCCGACCAGGCGCGACGGGCGGGTGCCTTCGTGGCCGAGGTCAATCCCAACCCGTCGGAGCTTTCCAGTCTGGCCCATGCCGTGCTCCGAGGCAAGGCCGGAGAATTGCTGCCCGAACTGGAAAGGCGACTCGGGAACTAGACCCGAATCAGGCCGGGGCGGTTTCGCGGGTGGAAGCTTCGCGATTTCCCGCGGCGGTGGTTTCCGGCATGGTTGTCGGCAGCGTCTTGAGCTTCAGTACTCGCTCTCGATATTGCTCGAGATCCAGATCCCCGGCTTCTTGCAGGCTGGCATTGGCATCCGAGGCGATGGCATTGATCCCATCCAGGTTGCTTTCCAGGCGAGCGATTCGATCCAGCAAGCAGTGGATGCAATCGTCGCGAAATTGTATGTGTTTCTTACAGGTTTTCATGATGCCCTCCGCGAACGGCAATCGGCTCATGGAACGTAAAACGATCCAGTATAAGAGCCCTTATCATATTATCGGCTTTATCATACGCCCCATGATAACAATATCATTGCTCTTTCCATCAACAACACGACGTTTCCTTTAAAGTTGACGACTTTTCGTCCCTTCGTCGCGAAAAAAATGGAAGTCCCGACCATTGTTTTACGAAAGCCCGCGACGGCGAGCCCGATTCGATTCACGTCCGTCATCGCGGCGATAAAAAAAGTTCAAAGTCCTGGGCTTTTTTCGACGCGCGCGTAACTTTTTTTCGAACCGTATTTTAAAAATTTGAACATACTTTCGTTGGCTTACTGTAATCTTCCGGTAATAGTACGGCCTTTTACTTGGAGGTCATGAACACTCTCCTGAACAAGGAAACCGGCCGAGTTATTTTTTCGGCCTATGAGGTGGGTCGCACCGCGCGAAGACTCCATGAGGACGACGCGAACGCGGTCGGATTGATCCGAGGCGACATGTCGGTCGTTGACGTGGAGACCCTGTACGCGGAAAAACCCGAGCTGGATTTTCTGCCGATTCGCAACGAGCTGGACGAGTTCGTCGGCTACGTTCGTCGCGAAAGTTTTCTGGCCGCCCTGGGGCGCGGTCAGTACGCGCGCGAATTGTTGTTGCGTCCCGAGCGTCGCATCGACGAACTCATGGATGAACGCATCGTTTGCCTGGACGCCCATTGTACTTTATCCGAGGCTTCGCGTGAACTCATGGCGCGTCCGGAGGAGATTCGCTTCGACCCCTTCGTCGTTTTACTGGAGGATCGCTTTCATGGAATTTCCAGCGTGCGTCGCGTATTGGACGGACTGAACCACTATTTCAACCTGGACATGGACGCCTGCAAGCAGGCCCAGGATCGCCTGATGGAGGTCCCGGAGCGGGCCGTGGAGAATACCCTCAACTGGGCCCGCCTGGTGCAGCCCTTGAACGGTCCCGGCGGCGACTATGTAAAAGTTTTCGACCTGGATGAGGATCTTTCCGTGGCGGTGCTCTTCGACGTCTGCGGCAAGGGCATCAAGGCCGCGAACATGGTCATGGCCATCGGTTCGGTCTTCGAATCCCTGTTTGCCTCGGGCGAAGTCTCCCGGGCACGCATGGGCGGACCCGGCCTGGCGGGGCGATTGAGTCGCCTGAACAATTTGCTCTGGCGCATGACGCCCGAGGAAATGTACGCCACCGGCGTGGTTCTGCTGCTGGAAAAACGTAAATATCT
The DNA here is from genome assembly GCA_964530305.1 of uncultured Leptospiraceae bacterium. Taxonomy (GTDB): domain Bacteria; phylum Spirochaetota; class Leptospiria; order Leptospirales; family Leptonemataceae; genus CAZGYS01. Next base: position 2,466 of record CAZGYS010000330.1, on the reverse strand, counting down.
TTTACGAGTATTCGAATACGGTCACGGACTGCTCTGGTTACGGCGAGGCAATCGCATCCATCGCCTGGCGGACGAATCGCCCCCGGAACTGCCCTTTCTAGGTATCCGTCCCGATTGCGACGTGCAGGCGGTGAATTATCGCCTTAAGCCCGGGGACCTCATCTTTTCGTGCTCCGACGGAGTTACGGAAATGAAGAATCGCGCGAAAGAGGAATTCGGTCTGGGGCGTACCACCGAAGTCATGGGGCGCGGAATTAACGAGCCTTCCGAGCTGGTTCGTCGGATGCACCTGGAGCTGGAGGACTTTCGCGACGGCGCCCGCATCGGCGACGATGTGAGCATGCTCGCCGTCTTGATGGAATGAAGTCCCCCTGATAAGTACTTGACGGGGGCTCCGGGGCCGGCAGTCTGGCCGCCTTCGGGGGCTTAGCTCAGCTGGTTAGAGCGCTACCTTGACATGGTAGAGGTCACTGGTTCGACTCCAGTAGCTCCCAGTATCAACCGGCCTGCCTTTGCGCCGGATACTCGACGGCCTCCATGTCATCGAATCCAATTCGAATTCTTAAAGGGTGTGTTGCAACACCCGAATTTCCCGAACCCCGTCTGAATTACTTCGCCTATGTTTTCGACATGAGCCGGGGCATGATTACGGCTACCCACGTGGTAGCCGGCGGTGAAAATCAACTGGGCGGCCGGCGAAATCTAACCGAGCCGTTTCACGAGTTCGAAGCCTGGGTTCAGGAAGTTCGCTACTACGCGAAACTCGACGTCAACCAGACCAACGACCTGGAGCGCTTCGTTAAGAAGATGGGTTCGGATCCGGACTTCGTTGAGAAGATGGTGGGAGCCATTTCCGCCAATAACTTTCAACGCATCGAATTCGATTTCACGGCCGGACTGGAACATATTCTCGGCACGAAAGGGCTCAAGAGCGAATTCATTACCCAGCAAATGACCCAGGCGCCGGCCAAGCCGAAGGAAACCGCTCCCGCCGCGGAAGCGCCGCCCCCGGGCATACCCATGAGTTTCATCATGGCCCCCATCAGCGGCGTGGTCCTGCCGCGCCTGCCCATCGGTGAGCAGGTCATGGTTCGTTTTAAGAACTTAAAGGATGGGCGAACGCAGGCTTATCTTCAGCGCAATCCGCCGGAAGAAGACGCGAAGAATCCGGATCAGTTAATGGCCGTCCTGCGTGAGTTGCACGAGGCCCCCAGTTTCGGACCGGACGCGGTCAAGGCCGTCGTGGAATTGCCCGGCGGTGATCTGGGAGAAGTGATCGAGGAATCGCGCAGCATTCGCGTTAAGACCGCCGCCGTCTCCGGTAAGTCCGGCCGCTCTTCGTCCGGGTCCGGTTACGTGAATCCGAACCAGGACAAGATGGAAACCAGTCACGTGGTCCTCTTCGGCCTGGGCATCACCGCCATCCTTGGAATCGCCGGCGGCCTCTTGATTGCCTTCCTGTCGTGAGCGTCGCCCGCTCGCCTACGCTCACGCCTGCTTCCGTTTAGCCCGCTTGTTTAAGCTTTCGCCGACTTGCCGCGCCTACGCTTTCGCCTGCTTCGGTTACTCTCCGGCTTGCTTTCGTTTAGCTCGCTTGCTTAAGCTTTGGCCGGGGGTGGACCGTTCGCTTCCAGTTGTCCGTCGCTTTGGATATTCAGCTCTTCTCCTTCGCTGCGGGCCATGACCGCCGTGCAGGTCAGGTCTCCCACGATATTCAGGCTCGTGCGAAACATATCCAGGATGCGGTCCAGTCCGAAGATCAAGGCGATGCCCTCGGCCGGAATGTTGGCCGTGCCCAGCACCACCGCCAGGGTAATCATGCCCGCGCCGGGAACGCCCGCGGCGCCTACGGAAGCAAGGGTGGCCGTGAGGATCATCACCAGTTGTTGCGCCATGGTCAGATCCGCGCCGTAGACCTGAGCAATAAAGATGGCCGCGACGCCCTGGTAGAGCGCCGTGCCGTCCATGTTCAACGTGGCCCCCAGCGGCAAAACGAAGGAGGAAGTTTCCTCGGACGCGCCCAGATTTTTTTTAGCCACGTCCATGCTCACCGGCAGGGTGGCGCTGGACGAACTGGTACTGAAACCCAGCAACATGGCCGACTTGATGGCCACCAGAAAGCGAAAGGGGTTCACGCGAAGGTAAAAGAAAATTACCGACAGATAGGTAATGATAAGATGCAGAAACAAGCCGGCCACGACCACCAGGCCGTAGGTTAAGAGCGGAATGAGGATCTGAATGCCCATGTTGGCCACGACGCCCACCATCAAGGCGAAGACGCCGTAGGGGGCCGTGCTCATGGCCAGGGTGACCATCTTGAGGATGGCCTCGTTAAAACCATCCAGCGCGCCCAGCAGGGTTTCCCGGCGATGCTCTTTATCGCTGGGAATCAGGGTGATGCACAGCCCGAGAAAGAGCGAAAAGAAGATGATGGCCAGCATGTCCCCGCTCGCCAACGAGGCGATG
>CAZGYS010000329.1:0-7326 GCA_964530305.1 uncultured Leptospiraceae bacterium | reverse complement strand
AGCGCACGCTCGGAACTCATGGATTTCTTGTAGGGTCGGTCCGGCGCGGTGAGGGCGTCGTAAATATCAGCGATGGTCATCATCCGGGTTTGGATGGCGATTTCATCGCCGCGTAAACCCAGCGGATATCCGGAGCCGTCCAGCTTTTCATGGTGACCCCGGGCAATGTCCGGCACGCGACTCAAGTCTCCCGTCCAGGGCAGTTGAATCAAGAAGCGATAGGTATGGCTCACATGGGATTCAATCTCCATGCGCTCGGATTGATCGAGATTGCCCCGGCGAATACTCAAACTGACCAGTTCGTTTTCGCGCAGGAAGGGAATTTCCTCCCCGCTATCCATGCGAATGCGGTGCCGGGCGATCTGTCCCAGCTTTTCGAAGTTACCGTCCTCAACGATGCTGGGTTCATTGGAATCTAGGATGGTCTGATACATCCGATCCAGCTCAGCCATGCGCACGGATAGTTCCGCATCCATCAGCTTTTCATATTCTTCAAAACCCCGACCACTGTTCTCCTTGAGATGCCGGACTTTCTTCTTCCAATATTCCTGTTCCAGCGCTTTGCGAATATACAGAAAGCGCCACTTGATCAGTTCCAGCTCTTCATCGTAGAGCTTCTTGGCCTTGACCAGGACCTTTTCCCGCACACCCACCTTACCGAAATCGTGGAGCAAGGAAGCGTAGCGTAATTCGCGCATTTGCTCTTGAGAGAATTTTACATAGGAATACTCGCCGCCGCTCAAGCGATCCACGGCCCGCGCCAGGCCCGTGGTGAATTCCGCCACGCGAAAGGAGTGACCGGAAGTGGTGGGATCCCGTTGCTCGATGGCCGTCACCGAGGCCATCACGAAGCCTTCAAAGAGATTATTGATATCTTGAATGAGCAGACTATTCTGAATGGCCACCGCCGCCTGTCCGGCCAGGGCGCTGATGAGCTCCATGTCCTTCTGGGTGAAGGCCCGGACTTCATCGCCCTTCATCTCCTCCACGGTCAGCTTCTTGGCGAAGTTCTTCTTCCGGTTTATGAGCTGAATGACGCCGATGATCTCATCCCGATAGTTCTTCATGGGGATGAGCATCATGGACTTGGTATAATAATTGTGCGCCCGATCGAATTCATTGTTGAAGGTGAATTCCTCGTCCCCCGTCAACGCGTAGACGTCCTCGATCTGCATGGGTTGTCCCATTAAAGCACAATACCCGGCCACGGAATTGGAATCAATCGCCAGCAGGAATTCACTGGTATTGGCCTTCATGGCCGATTTCTTGAATCTAAGATGAGTGGGTTTTTCCCCACCCGGCCGGCGTTCAATGACGTAGATGGAGCCGCCGTCGGCCGAAACCATCTCTCGGGCCTTATTCAGGATCAGTTGCAACAGCGCGTCGAAGTTACGCTCCGTGGCCATGGCCTGCCCCACCTGAGTGATGCGGCGAATATCCTGGTAGCTGAGCGCCAGGCGACTTTGCAGGCGTAACTTCTCGTACCGGAGCAGCAGAACCGAAAAACCATTGATGACGACTTCCGCCATCATACTCGGCTCCGTGTTGTCGGGCAAAATCAGGTGGATGGTTTCTTCGGGAATGGGGTCGTAGGCGCTTTTGTCACCGCGTCCCGGCCCGATTACGACCATTTTAACGTCGAAATCGGGGTGCTCTTCAATCCAGGACCAGCAGCTTGCGGCATTGGAAAGCAGATATTCATGGGTAACGACCCATACGGCAATATTGAGCTGGTTGCCCCCCGGGTCTTCCGCCTTGAGCGCTTCTTCCAGGGCAAAGTACTCCCGCCCCTCCAGGTATTCCTTAATAGCTGGAATCAGTCGGGACTCCACGAAGCAGACTTCGCGAACCTTTTTCTTTACGCTTACATCAAGGGGCGACATCAACGCGGAATTGGACATCCTCGTGCTCCTGCTGACCAATTAAACTCAGACCCTTGTCCGATCCCAGCAAATTTCCCTTCACAAAATCCGCGGATGCCGTTGAATTTATGATTGCGTGAACCGATGCGAATAACAGGGTTTACCCGCGACTCGCGTCCAAAAAATCGGGTTGGCTCTCTTATTACCCATGGCCAAAAGCTTTTTTCAACTGGAACAAAATCTCCGACTGATTCTCAACAATTCGGAGGAACTGACCCTTCAATCCAGCAAGATCAACGAGAAGGTTGAAAAGTACATCCAGCATACGCTGCGCATGGTCCTTCAGAAGCATGATCGCGAGGATCTGCTGGACATGCTCTATACGATTACCAAGGAACTGGTAATCAATGGGGTCAAAGCCAATCAAAAACGCATCTTTTTCGAGGACCAGGGTCTGGATATCAACGTGGACGCGGACTACGAAAAAGGCATCACGTTGTTCAAACAAGAATTCTCGAGCACCATGAACGAGGATTACGGTCGCAAGGCGCGGGAACGCAATATCTACGTTAAGATCTTTCTTACCTTCAATGAAGACGGCATGTCGGTGGAAGTGGAGAACAACACGCCCGTGGCTGAAATCGAGGAACGCCGCCTGCGGGAAAAAATAAAGAAGTCCATGGGCTATAACGATATCGCCGAGTTCTACATGGACAACATGGACAATACCGAAGGCGCGGGCCTGGGCATCGCCTTGATCATCATTCTGCTCAAGGGCCAGAACATTGATCCCAATCTATTTCGCATCGTTACCCTGGCGGAAAAGACGGTAGCGCGCGTGGAGATCCCCTTCACGGAGAACTACGTCAGTAAACGGGAAGCCCATCATTGATCCGCTCGGCCACCAACGGCTTGATCGGGTTCGTCGCCGGCTTTCGCGCGTTCTTTCAGGGTTACGCCCTTATAAATCGCCATAGCCTTTGGCGATTCGTCTTCCTTCCGTCGTTCATCAGCCTGCTGGTCGGATTGCTGATCATCGTGGGCGTCTACATCGGCCTGTCCCATCTAATCCTGCAATTTTCCGAATGGGCCATTAACGCGACGGCGGGCTTGTTCGGCTTCGTGTTCGAGGCGGGCAAGGTTCCCGGCTGGTTGGCGGCCACGGGGCGATTCTTTACGCGCGTCATCGCCGCGAGCGCCGGCGTCGTGGTAAACATCATCCTGTATCGCACGATGGTTTCCATCATCGTGATTCCCTTCATGGGTCCGCTGCTGAACGAAGTGGAAAAAATTCGCCTGGGACGATCCATCGAAGTATCGCTGGGAGCGGATATTCGCAATTCGCTTCTGGGCGTGTTCGTCGCGGTGAAATTCGCCCTGGCCGGTCTGTTCGTCCTGCTGGTCAGCCTGCCTCTGGGCCCCTTCGCCGTACTCGTAAACGCCCCCGCCCAGGGATATTTCCTGGGTCGCGGCGCTTTCGATTACATTTTCGAAAAGGAAAGCGAAAGCGTACTGGAACGGCGTAAGCTGGTCCGACGCTATCGCTCCGAAATCCTGGGCCTGGGCCTGGCCTATTTCCTGGTCCTGTTGATTCCCGTGTTCGGAGTCGTGGTGGCCCCGCCCGCCTCCATCGCGGCCGCCGCCCTAATCCATCATCCGGACGAGGAAAGCGCGCGAACGGGGAACGCCTGATCAACTAGCCACGTCGGTCGAATCGGAATCCGCGGGCGCGATGTTTTCGCCCGCGTTTTTCAAACCGGAATCGCGAATCAGCGAAAGTATGTGCGAAAGGAAATCCTGGAGATACTTTCGCGCCGTATCTTCCCCGAATTTCGTCCCCAGCGTCTTGAGGTCCTGCAACAGATTCGCGTTGGCCAGGACGTATTCCGTTCCCGGAGGAACCGAAACGCCGATGCTTTCGCCGTCTCCGTCCACCTGTACCGCCACCGCGCGATTCACCTCGGGATCAATCAGCCAGCCCGGCGAAACGTCGTAGAAGTCCGCCAGCGCGAAGAGCGTTCGCAGGGGGATTTCCACTTTCCCGCGTTCGATACGCGAGAGGTACGACGGATCGATTTTAATCCCGTAGTCGCTGCGCACGCGAAACGCGACGCGCATGCTCAGATTTCGATCCATTCGGAGCTTTCGCAATCGCCCTCCGATTTCCTGTTTCATTTTCGTTCTTTCCATAATGTCGCGATTTATAGCATACGCGCGAAATAATAAAAGCATGATTAAAAGCGATTGAAAATTAAAATCTTCATATCATTACCCGTTAAATGATTTACAAATATTAGTGAAAATACCGCGGTTTCCCGACCGAACAGGCCGGGGAACCAGCTCCGCCGCGCGATCCGGCTCCGACTTCATGCAACATATACCCACGTGGGAAAAAATATTCATGGACCGATTGGGGACTGGATGCAATATCGTTCCGGCGCTAATACCAGGGGGATACATACCATCCCGGTAACCTGGACAAATCGCATAAAAAATTGTAAGGATCGCGGCGCCCGATCGACGAACATCCGAAACAGGAGATCTAAATGAAGAAAACGCCCATAGCCGCTTATTCGGAGCTGGAGCCCTTGAAACCCGCGGCCGCCCTGGTGGCCAATGTAGACCTGGTAGTTATCAAATACGACGACGCGGTGTCGGTCCTCTACGGCCGTTGTCTGCATCGGGGCGCCATGATGGCCGACGGCCATGTGGACGGAGACAATTTAATCTGCGGCGTGCACGGTTGGGACTATCGCTATAAAACCGGCGTCAGCGAATACGAGAACGACCAGGCCCTGCCCGCGTTTTCAAGCTGGATTGAAAACGACCAGGTGCTGGTGGACGAGGACGAAATTCGCGCATGGGAGCGCAAGCATCCACAACCCTACCAGCGCGATGAATACCTGGGACAGTACGCGGACATCCACGGCACGCCCGAGGAACCTCACAATAAGGAAATTCAAATGCTGGCCCGGGACGGCCTGTCGAAAGTCGGACACCACGGATCGGTGAGCGCCATGGGAGTGGACCGACGCAATCTGCCGGTCTGGGAAGACTTGCAGGTCCAGACCGCCCAGTTGGCCAAACCGCCCCTCTTCGACGACGACCCCGTGGACACCGAACTGGTGATCGGCCCCAACGCCGAAAAGCCGCTGGTCTTGAAAATTCCCATGTTCGTTTCGGACATGAGCTTCGGAGCACTTTCCGAAGAAGCGAAGGTCTCGCTTTCAAAAGGCGCGGAAATGGCCGGCACCGGTATCTGCTCCGGAGAAGGCGGCATGCTGCCCGAGGAAGCCGCCGCGAATTCGCGCTACTTCTACGAACTGGCCTCGGCGAAATTCGGTTTCTCCATGGACAAACTCAAAAACGTGCAGGCCTTTCACTTCAAGGCAGGCCAGGGTGCCAAGACCGGAACCGGCGGGCACTTGCCGGGTAACAAAGTAAAAGGCAAGATTGCTCAGGTGCGCGAACTCCAGGAAGGAGAATCCGCCATATCGCCGCCGCGCTTCAAGGAATTCAATACGGCGGCCGACTTCAAGAAGTTCTCGGATGAAATCCGAGAATACACGGGCGGCATCCCCATCGGATATAAACTCTCGGCCAATCACATCGAGGCGAACATCGATTTCGCGCTGGCGGGCGGAGCGGACTACATTATCCTGGACGGGCGCGGCGGCGGCACGGGCGCGGCACCGCTGATTTTTCGAGACAATATCTCCGTCCCGACGATTCCGGCCCTGGCCCGCGCGCGCAAGCACCTGGACAAGGTCGGCCGGGGAGACGTAACCTTGATCATCACCGGCGGTCTTCGCACGGCGTCGGATTTCGTGAAGGCGCTGGCGCTGGGAGCCGACGGAATCGCCCTGTCTAATTCCGCCTTGCAGGCCATCGGTTGCCTTGGCATGCGCGCCTGTAATACGAACAACTGCCCGGTGGGCATCGCCACCCAAAAACCTCACCTGCGTAGCCGCCTCATCGTCGAGGAAAGCGCGAAACGTCTGCATAACTTCTTCGAGTCCTCGGTGGAGTTGATGCAGGTGCTGGCGCGAGCCTGCGGGCATTCCAGCTTCGGCGATTTCTGCATCGATGATTTGACCACTCTAAATCGAGACATGGCCTATCTTACGGGCGTCGAGTACGCGGGAGTGACACCGTTGTAAAAGTCGACGGGTTGAAAGGTTCAAGGGTCGAAAGCGCGCCCGAGCGCGAAGAATTTTGGGAGAAGACAATGGCTGAGACGGAAGTAAAATATTTCAAGGTTATGGAAAAGGGTGAACTACCCGAGGGGCGCGTGAAGACGGTCGTCGCGCAGCACAAGACGCTGTGTATGACCAATTACGGCGGCAAGATCAATGCCCTGGATAATCGCTGTCCCCACCAGGGCGGCCCGCTGGGAGAAGGTTCCATCGAGAACGGTCTGCTGCGCTGCCCCTGGCACGGCTGGGACTTCGATCCCGAGACCGGAAAATCGCCCGGCGAATTCAATGACGGCGGCATTGGTTGTTTCCCCGTGGAAGAACGCGAAGACGGCGTTTACGTGGGCCTGGAAGTGGAGAAGCCTCACGAACGCACCGTCTCGGACGTCATGGCCGAAACCATGGTGAACTGGGGCGTGGACACGGTATTCGGTCTCGTGGGCCATTCCTGCCTGGGCATCGCCGACGGCATTCGCCGCATGGAAGTGGAAGGCAAACTCAAGTTCATCACCGTGCGTCACGAGGGCGCGGGCGCTTTCGCCGCGTCGGCCTACGCGAAGCTCACCGGCAATCCGGCCGCGTGTTTGACCATCGCCGGCCCGGGGGCCACGAACCTGCTTACGGGTCTGTGGGACGCGAAGGTCGACCGCGCGCCCATTCTCGCCCTCACCGGCCAGGTGGATACGCAGGTTCTCGGTCCCGGTGCCTTCCAGGAAGTGGACCTGGCCTCGGCTTTCAGTTCCGTTTCCAGTTGGACCCAGACCGTGCTCCATGATTCGCGCCACGCGGAACTCATGAACCTGGCCGTGAAGAACGCCATCCTGAATCGCGATGTGGCTCACCTCATCTTTCCCGACGAAGTCCAGATTCTACCCTCGGATAAGAAAGCGTCGAAGCCGGCCGGTCGCGTCACCGCGCGCGAAATCGCCCCGCCCGAGGAGGAAGTTAAGAAGGCCGTCGAGTTGTTGAGCAAGGCGAAACGCCCGGTCATCATCACCGGGCACGGCGCGCGTTTTCATCGCGATGCGATTACCGCTTTCGCGGAAAAAAACAATATTCCGGTCATGACTACGTTCAAGGGTAAGGGCATCATCTCGGACCAGCATCCGCTGGGTTGCGGCGTGCTGGGACGCAGCGGCACGCCCATCGCCTCCTACTTCATGAATGAATGCGACGCCATGCTGGTGCTGGGCGCTTCGTTTTCCAATCACACGGGGATCACGCCGAAGAAACCCACGATCCAGGTGGACTTCGACGCCATGGCCCTG
>CAZGYS010000328.1:0-7328 GCA_964530305.1 uncultured Leptospiraceae bacterium | reverse complement strand
GGAAACTCCCCCTGCACTTCCTGGCCGGCGCGAAACTGGCCCGGGTGCTCATGGAGCACGGAATTTCCCATCTGCACGTTCACTTCGCCCACGCGCCGACCCAGATCGGAATGTATGCGTCGCTTTTGAGCGGCATCCCCTACAGCTTCACCGCCCACGCAAACGACATTTTTCAACGGGGCTTGCTGTTGCGGGAAAAGGCGGAGCGGGCCGCGAAGGTAATCATGATATCGCGCTATAACCTGCGGTACTTTCGCCGAATCGCCCCGACCTGTCGTTCCCTGCGCCTGGTGCGGTGCGGCTTCTCGCCCCCCCGAACACAAGTCAGGAACAGACGGCCCGGCAGCCTTCGCATCGGCAGCCTGGGGCGATTGGTGGAAAAGAAGGGCATGGACAATCTCATTCGAGCCTTCGCTCAAGTACACGCGGAATATCCCCGGACCGTGCTGGAAATCGCCGGAGGCGGTCCCCTGCAAGCCGATCTACAATCGCTCGTTAAAAACCTGGGTCTTGAAGAGGCGATTGAATTTCGAGGCCCTCTTCGTCACGACCAGGTCCAGCAATGGATGCGGCAACTGGACGTTTTTGCGCTGGCCTGCAAACGCGATTCCCGGGGCGACCAGGACGGCATACCGGTGGTCTTGATGGAAGCCATGGGTCTCGGGATACCCGCGGTTTCGACCAGGATTTCGGGCATCCCCGAACTGATTGAAAACGGCGGCAACGGCCTTCTGGCGGAACCCGACGACGATGAGGACTTCGCGCGGACCTTGCGAGCCGTCATTCGCGACGAGAACCTGCGCGTTCGATTGGGCGGCGCCGGTCGGCGCTTCGTAGCCGGGAATTATGGACTAAACAAGAACGCCGCGAAGCTCATGGCGGTGCTCGGCGAAAACCAGGCACCCGCGGTCACGGTAAAATATATTCAGGAGGAACAAAATGAACAAAGCAACGAACATACTGGTCATTTCGCCGGTGCGCGATGAGGCCGAATATTTAGGGGGCGTAATTCGCTCCATGGTAAATCAAACCATCAGACCCGCCGCCTGGGTAATCGTCGACGACGGTTCTCAGGACGCCACCGCCAGGCTGGCCGCCCGGGCCGCCGAAGAGCATGACTGGATTCACTTGATCCGGAAGACCGACCGCGGCGAAAGAGCCGTCGGACCGGGCGTGGTCGAGGCCTTTTATCAAGGCATGGAAAATGCTCCCATCCAGGATTACGATTACGTCTGCAAACTGGACGGTGATATCGAATTCGGTCCACGCTACTTCGAGACGCTGCTGGCCCTGTTCGCGGAAGACGAAAGGCTCGGAGCGGCCAGCGGCAAGCCCTTCATCGAAAGCTCCCGGGGCCTGGTCCCGGAACGCACCCGCGACGAGATGGTGGCCGGACAGATCAATTTCTATCGTCGTGCTTGCTTCGAGGACATCGGCGGCTTCGTGCGCCAGGTACACTGGGACGGAATCGCCTTCCATATGGCCAGGATAAAGGGCTGGAAGACCCGCAGCGTTTCCCATCCGGATTTGGATTTCCTCCACAAACGCATCATGGGCTCTTCGCACAAGGGCCTTTTGCATGGCCGCATGCGCTGGGGACGCGGGCAATACTTCATGGGCACGCATCCCCTGTACGTAATCGCAATCGGCGTCTATCGCTCCATGGAGCGGCCTTTTCTATTCGGAGGCCTGGCCATCATTCTGGGTTATGTTCTGGCATATTGCAAGGGTTTCGCCCGCTTCGAATACCCCGGCTTTCGTCGCAACCTTCGCCGATGGCAATTGAACAAGTTGAAAGCCTTGCTTTCAGGTACGACGATTGGGGAGGCCGCGCAATGAGTACGCAAACTCCACTGGTTTCCATCGTCGTGGTGGGTTACCGCTGTCGGGACATGCTGGCCGCCTGCCTGCGCAACCTTCGTCGCGTTCAATGGCGCGACCAAGCGGAGGTAATCGTCGTGGACAATGCTTCAGGCGACGGCACCGATGAAATGGTTCGACGCGATTTTCCGGAAGTTAAGCTCAAGGCCGGCATGGTCAACGTGGGCTTCGCCGCCGGATGCAATATCGGCATTCGAGAAGCCCGGGGGCGATTCGTTCTCCTGTTGAATCCGGACGCGTTTCCCGAACCCGACGCATTGAGAAAAGCAATCGAGTACATGCGCGACAATCCCGAGTGCGCGATTCTCGGCGCAAGCCTGGTGGACACCCATGGACGCGAACAACCTTCCGCGCGGGATTTTCCGACCGTAGGATCGAAATTTCGCGCGCTGGCGGGCCTGAAAACGCAAAATGGAAGCTCCGCTTCGCGCCGACAACTATCCCTGACGAACCCGGCCCTTGCGTGCGACTGGGTCGTAGGCGCCTTCTTCATGATTCGCGTTTCCACCCTTCAGCGCACCGGACTGCTGGATGAAAACTATTTCATGTATTTCGAGGAGATCGATTTATGTCGCGCCGTACGCGAACTGGACTTGAAGGTCGTATGCCATCCGGATATCCGCGTCGTCCACGCCGGCGGGGCCAGTTCCAGTCGTTCAAGCAAAACCGTCAGCTCCTCCGGCAAACAGGTAATCGAGTATCGCATTCGCAGCGAATGGTTCTACTACCGCAAGAATCACGGCTACCTGAGCGCTCTGCTGTCCATGTCCATGGAAAGCCTCTGGGCGGCCGCTTATCTGCTTCGGGCCGGCCTTCGCAAAGGCGGAGACTCGGCCAGGGAATATGAGATTCGTCTGCGCGGACGACTTTGTCTCCATACTTTGTTCTCGGACACTCCCTCCTCCGTCTCAATTTGAGACCTGCTTGAGACGAGTCATGAGACTCGTCTCGTTTTTTCCCTCCAGAAGCTCAATCCGGGCAATTTCGGCCGGCACGCCCCTTGCAATACCCATTGTATTCGCGTCCGTCGCGAAACTTTAAGAAGAGGGAGCACAAAATGTTTGAGAACATACGCCGGGACCTGGCGACTTACAAGGGCGATGCGTCCCGACAGGGTTTCTGGGTCATGCTGGTCTATCGCTTCGGCCGCTGGCGCTACGGCCTTCGTCCTCGCTTCGTGCGCGCTCCTTTCTCCGCGCTTTACAAAATTCTCTACAAGTGCGTCCAGATCGCTACCGGGATCGAATTGCCCTGCGAAACACGCGTGGGAACGGGCTTGCGCATCGATCACTTCGGCGGCGTCGTCGTAAGCGGATTCGCCGTCCTCGGTGACCATTGTATTTTACGCAATGGGGTCGTCATCGGTCTTCGCAATCCGGAGCAACCCGTCGCGCCGAAAATCGGCAATCACGTGGATATCGGAGCAGGCGCGAAGATACTCGGCGACATTCACATCGGAGACCATGCCCGCATAGGCGCCAACGCCGTCGTATTGCGCGATGTTCCCGCTCACGCCGCCGCCGTAGGCGTCCCGGCGCGCATTGTTCGCCGACGCATTCTTCAGACCGCCGAAAAACCCATGAGGTTGCCCGCATGAAGCCGCGCATCGATATAGTCGTCATCGGCGTCAATGTCGAGCAAACCATCGACGCCTGCCTGACTTCCATCAGGGCGTCGCTCTATCCGTCGCGGCTCATCAAGGTCTTCTATGTGGACGGCGGCTCCATGGACGCCTCTCGCCAACGAGCCTCCGCCCATGACGGCGTCGAGCTCATCGACCTGAACATGGAACACCCGACCCCCGGCGCGGGTCGCAATGCCGGCTTTCGGGCGAGCCGGGCTCCCTTCATTCTATTTTTGGACGGAGATACGATTCTGCATCCGCTCTGGTTGCCGCGCGCAAGCCGGCGCTTCATGCAGAGCGACGGACGCCTGGCGGCCATCACGGGTCTGCGGCGGGAAATCGAACCCGCCGCGAACGCATACCATCGCATTGCGGAAGTCGAATGGAATTACCCCATCGGCGAGTGCGAATACTTCGGCGGCGATGTAATGATTCGCCGTGAATACATGACCGCTACCGGAGGCTATGACGAGAAGCTCATCGCGGGCGAAGACCCCGATCTGAGTCGTCGCATCCGCGCCCTGGGCGGCGTGATTCTACGTTTGCCCCGGGTCATTACCTATCACGACATCAACATGAAAACCCCGCGGTCCTATTGCAAACGTTCCATTCGCAGCGGCCATGCTTATCTGGAAATCGCGGCCCGCTACTTTCGCGGCCCGAACCCCATGTGGCTTCGGCAATGCCTGCGCGTTCCGACGCACACCGTGGGCCCCTTGCTGGTCGGGACCGGACTGGCCGCGTCGGCGAATCCCTGGCTCGCGGCCGCGGTCGGCCTGCTGTGGTTCATACGTCCTCTGCGCGCGGCTTGCCGCATGGTCCTGCGTTCTCCCTTCGCGCGCCGCGAAATTGCGCGTAATTTACCGGTCTGCTTTTTACATCTGCACGCCGCGCCCTGGCTGCAGCTGTTGGGAATGCTGCGATACGTTTACGGCCGTCTGAACGGCAATCCGATGCGAAATAAGGGCATCACGAAACCAATGCTGGAGGAAAACAATGTCCATGGAAATTTCGATCTTAAGTCGAGTCGCTGAATTGACCGCGGTCAACCGAAAGCGTCCGGCCGTCCTACGCCGCTTGAGAAATCGACATTCAAACGGTCTACTCATCGGCCCCTCGGGCGGCGAACCCCGTTATTTCGCGAAATACGGCGCCCACTTTTCCGGTCATCACGCGTGGGACGCGCCGGCGGAGCTGCAAGGCTACCGATTCGCGTCCGGCTTGAAGCTGCCCAGCCGAGAGTTTCGGGCCGTCAAGCCGCTGTGCGCCAATGAGAAACCCGGGTTCATCGTATGCGAATACATAGCCGGAAACACCCTGCACCAGTCCTTTCGCAACGCCTTCGCATCCACCGGGGAAAAGCCCGCGGTTCTGGAACTTGCGGACCGCGCGGCACGATGGACGTCCGCCTACGCTCGCGCACTGCCCATCGTGGATGGTCCCCATGTCGGGGCCGTGGACTTCACCCTGAAAAAACTCTATGAGTTAATCGCCGCCGCCGGCAACCCCGGATTCGAATTGCTGCATGCTTGCGCCGCCCATGTGGATCGATACCTGACCTTGCTCGGTCCGGGCGTCGGCATCCACGGCGATTACGGTCCCCACAACATCATGATCGATAAACAGGGCAAGCTGACCGTCATCGACATCGGCTTTCAAACGCAAAACTATTCCAATCGCTTCGACGATGCTTGCGACTTCCTTCTCTACCTGGAACGCATGTTGTTGAATCCGCTCTACAAAGCGTCCCAGGTCCGACGGGTCATCGCCGTTTTCCTGCGCGGCCTGCAACTACAAACCGATGCGGAGAAAGGCGAGTTTCGCGCGGCCTACATCAAGAAAACCGCCGCCCACGGGGCCTGGTTTTTCAATCGACGCAGAAAAAAAGGGCGCCTGCCCGGGGAATTCATTTACGGACGCTGGGCGCGAAACGCGCTCGGTCGCATTCGCGAGACCATTCGTCTGGCCGGCAAACCCGAAGAGGGAGGACTACCGTACGCGTACGGCGAAGAAGCAAGCGCATGACTCCGGTAATCGCAACCCCAAAAAGTTCGGCCTTGAACGGACTATTCCGACGCGGTCTCAACGCGGCCTTCTGGTCCGTCGCGGCCCGACTGGGAGGGCGCGTCCTCAGGTTCGGCTCCAATCTGGTTTTGACCAGGTTGCTGGCGCCCGAGGCCTTCGGCCTCATGGCCGCCGCGACAATCGTCACGGCCATGGTGGAATTGTTCTCCGATCTCGGGGTCAAGACGGCCATCGTTCAGAATCCGCGCGGCGAAACCCGGGAGTTCCTGGACTCGGCCTGGGTTCTATCCGTTTGTCGCGGCGCGTTGCTGGGAGCAGTGGTAATATTGTGCGCGGAACCGGCCGCGGCGTTCTTCCGTCGTCCTGATTTGTTCTTCGTATTGCTCTGGCTTGCGATTGTTCCCCTGCTGGCCGGTCTGGAAAATCCGGCTACGGCGCTTTTCGTCAAACGACTGCGCCCATTGCCTCGCTTCATTCTTGAGTTCGGCGGCGAAGCGATCGGCATTGCCGCGTCCATCATACTGGCATTCGTGTTTCCGGACGTTCGCGCGTTAATGGGAGGCATCGTCGCGCGCGCGGTCTTCCGGCTCATCGCCTCTTTCAGCGTTTGCGAACACACTCCGCGCTTCCGAATTCACTCCGCGGCCGCGCGAGAACTCGTAAGCTTCGGTAAGTTCATACTGCTGAACACAATGCTGACCTGGGCGGCCATGAACGCGGATCGTTTCGTGGTCGGACGCGCCCTGGGCATGGAGAGTCTGGGCGTCTACGGAATCGGACGCAACCTGGGCATGATGGCCGAGCTCCTGTTGATACAAGCCGTGATGAATTCCTACTTTCCCATGCAGTGCAAGACCGACGAAACCCAGGTACCGACCGTTTACAAGACATCCGTTTACTTCATCATTCCGGCGGCGGCCTTCGGACTTACGATTCTGATTTGTTTCTCCCGGGAAATCATTGAGTTGTTCTATGACCCGCGCTACATCGCCGCGACACCGGTACTGGCCTGGTTCGCCGCGCGCGGTATCTTTCGCGCCATTGGCGTACTTCAGGGAAGCACGTTGACGGCCCGGGGCATGCCCGGGCTGGACTCAATCGCCTCCCTGGTCGGACTGCTGACGCTGCTGCCGTTGCTGATCCCCGTCTTCCTGGAGACGTCCTTCCTCGGTCTTTCGCCCATTGCCCTGGTGGGAACCGCCATCACAATCAGCGCGGCGTCCATGGCCGCGGTCCAAAGCGTACTCCTTGCGCGTCGATTGCGATTCTCCATCACGTTCGTTTTGCTTCCCTATGGGCTCGCGGCGATAGCCGCCGGTACGGCCTGGGTCATGGCGACGGTAATTCAAAACACCATCACGGGTTCCACGGGAGTCGCCGCCTTATGAAAATCGTCCTAGCACACCTGTTGAATACGAAGCGCGATCGCAATGGCGTGGTCAGTCACATTCTGGACCTTGAGCAAGAACTGACCAAGCAGGGAATGATTGTTCGCCGCGTCCACCCGGCCGCCCATGGCGGTACATTCGCGCGAATACTTGGCCGGGTTCGCGCCATGGTCCGCAACAATCGCATTCTCAAATTCTTACGGCCCTGGGCAACCCTGTGCACCTACTACCTTCAAATGCGCATCCTGTTTCGTCGAGGCGATTTCTCGAACGCCGTCGTGAACGCCCAGGATCCCATATCCGCGTTGGCGGCCCTGCGTTCACGACAGGGCCCGGTTGTGCTTACCTGTCATTCACCGGAGGCACCCTGGAGGGAGTTCGAAAACGCGGGATTAGTGGGACGCAAGGGT
>CAZGYS010000327.1:0-7355 GCA_964530305.1 uncultured Leptospiraceae bacterium | reverse complement strand
TAAAGGCTTCGTGACCCGGAGTATCCAGGAAGGTAATTTTGCCGCGCGGAATCTCAACCTGGTAAGCGCCGATATGCTGGGTAATGGCTCCCGCCTCTCCCCCGGCTACGTTGGTAGCGCGAATGGTATCCAGCAGTTTCGTTTTACCATGGTCGACGTGACCCATGATGGTAACCACGGGCGGACGCGTAATTTGCGCCTCGTCCAGATCCTCTTCTTCCTGGATCTGAGTTTCGTTATAAAGAGAAACTACTCTAACTTCACAATTATACTCGGAAGCCACCATACCGGCGGTTTCCGCGTCGATGGTCTTGTTGATGGTAACCATCTCGCCCAGCTTCATCAAACGCGAGATCACTTCTCCCGCGCGCAGGTTCAGCTTCTTGGCCAGCTCACCCACCTGGATACTTTCCATGATTTCAATCATGGGCGGTACGGTAGTACCTTTCTCGGTGGGCTGCTTGCGGCGCTGCTGCCGATTCTTATAAAAGCGATCATCGTCTCCGCGATTGGGTCGACCACCGCCGCGGGGACCACCACCTCGGGGACCACCGCCGTAATTGGGACGACCACCGCCACCGGGACCGCCGCCTCCCGGAGGACGTCGACCGCCGCCGCCATGACCGCCACCACCCTGGGGACGACGCGCGGCTTCAATGGCCGCGTCGAAAGGAGTTCCTACTCCCGCGAAATTAGGACGTCTATCCCCGCCGGGTCCGCCGGGACGACCACCGCCGCCACCGCGATTCTGAGGACCACCACCGGGACGACCACCGCCACCCTGGCGCGGGGGTCCGCCGCCGTCGCGGGGTCCGCGTTGCTGGTGCTGGCCGCCGCCGCCGCGATTGTCGGAACGAGGAGGAGGTCCGCCGCCGGGACGCTGCTGCGGAGGTCCGGAGGGACGACGCGGCGGTCCGCCGGAGGGAGCATTGCCCTGTCCGGCCGGAGGAGCGGGTCTGCCGCCGGCAGGCCTGTTTCCACCCTGCTGCTGTTGAGGCGCGGGTTTCCCCTGACCACCACCTTGCTGGGGGCCTCTGGGAGCCTTTGACCGGGTCTCCTGGCTAAAGTGATCGGTAATATTCTTATTCTGGGGGCCGTTGCGCTTCTTGATGACGAGCTTCTTTTTACCCGTCTTCTTTGCAGCGCCGCCGGCACTTTTCCCAGCCGCGTTTCCGGACTTCGAGCCGGAATCGTTTAGAATACGATCCTTAATCCTGCCGCTTTTCTTTTCCTTTTCCTGTTCCGTCATAACAACTCAATGGAAGAGTTTTATTCTTCCTCAAATTCAACCACCTCCGCCAGAATCTTCAGGATCTGTCGGGCGGTATTCTTACCGATGCCGGGAAGCTTTTCCAGCTCCTCGGGCTCCATTTCAATCAAGTCTTCGACACTTTTGACTCCGCTGTCTTCCAGCAAGCCTATTATTCGCTGGGAGAATTCGGGAATCTCGGAAAGTCGTGTATAATCTTCCTCTTCCGAGGGCGGCGGAGCCGGCGGATTGAAGATCTGCTCCAATTGCTGCCGTGCCTCCGGCGATGTCATTTCCGAAGTAAACTGCGTATAGGGCTTTACGGTCAGTTTATAACCGGTGAGCTGAGACGCCAGCTTTACATTTTGTCCATTATTCCCGATGGCGATGCTATAGGAGTCATCCGGGACGACCACCAGGGCCTCCATGGAGCGAGGCTCCACACGCACTTCGGACATTTTGGCCGGTGAGAGCGCATTGGCGATGAGCTCGTCCGGATATTCCGAGTAGTTTACAATATCAATGCGTTCATTACCCAGCTCTCGTACGATGGACTGGATGCGAACACCCTTGATGCCCACGCAGGCGCCCACGGGGTCCACGTCCGAACGCAGAGAACGCACCAGGATCTTCGTACGGTAGCCCGCGTGGCGGGCGATGTCCATAATCTGCACGATGCCGTCGTAGATCTCCGGGATTTCCATCTCGAAGAGCTTGCGCACGAAATCGCCGGAGGCACGAGAAAGGGTAATGAACGGACCCGGCTCCCGGGACTTTTCACGACGCAGCTCGACCTGCTTGATGATGGCCTTAACGCGGTCACCGGAGCGGAATTTTTCGCCCGGGATCTGTTCGCGACGGGGCAAGATACCCTCGGCACGCCCCAGATCGACGTACATTACCTCGCGGTCTCGCCAGCGAAGGAAATAGCCGTTGATGAGTTCACCTTCCTTGTCCTTGAACTCGTTATAGATGAGTTCGCGCTCCAGCTCTTTCAGGCGCTGCAGCAGAATCTGGCGCACATTGGTGGCGCCGATACGGGAGAAGTCGAAAGGGAATTCCTTTTGCTCGATGTCTTCGCCCAGTTCAGCGTCGGATTTGATCTTCCGGGCTTCCGCCAGGGTAATTTGCTGGGACTCGTCCTCGACCTTTTCCACGACGGTCCAGGTTATGATGACGGAGATCTCCGGCTTGTCCCGGTCCAGAATCACTTCCAGCCGCGTTTCCGGCCCGTGCTTTTTTTGGTACGCGGTGATCAAACTTCCGCGAACGACTTCATATACCTCGTCCTGACCGAGACCTTTCTCGGTGCAAATGGCGTTGATATTATCGAAGAAGCCCTTAATATCGGGCCCCGAAGACGACCTGGTTTTCGTTGACTTTGCCATTTTAAAAATCCAGAAACAAATTTACTTTATTGATTTGGTCGAGCCGCAATCGCAAATGCTCTGGAGCCGGTGGGAAAATGCTGTCCTTGCCCTTTCCGGCCGACCCTTTCTTTTTTCTACGTTCTATATATTCCTTGAATAAATAAATTCTTTCCCCGTCATCCGTCCCTTCGGTCTCAACAGAGCCTTCAGCCCTGATAGAGCCTTCAGCCCTGATAGAGCCTTCAGCCTGTTGTTCAGAGCCTTCAGCCCTCACAAAGACCGCGCGCACATAGTGGTCCTCGTCATCCCTGGTGAAGCGCAACTTGAGGGCCTTGCCCGCGAATCGCTCCAGGTCTTCCGGAAGACGCAGAATCCGTTCGGCTCCGGCGGACGACACTTCCAGAGTATAGTTCTCCTCCGAGAGGTCACCCGGTAGAGGTCCGCCTTGCGATTCCTCTCCCCGTGCCGCCAGGGTTTCATCGATCAAACTCGTAACGGCCTGACTGAATCTCCCGCAGTCATCCAGGCTGACCGCCCCCATGGGATCCTCCAGTCCATCCAACTCAATCTCGAAGTGAAATCCGCTTGCCGTCGGACGAACGCGAGCCGAGTAAACCCCGATGCCCGTTTCCGCCGCTTGCTGTACAAATTCGGCCAGTTCCACTTCGCCGCCGCGACGCCCTGCTATCTCTTCTAGCTGCAAAAGGCCCCAGGCCCGCGTTGCGGTGCCCGTTCCTAGCCGCGAAAGGCCGGAGGCCGAGTCGCGGTGCTACCCTAGCCGTGAAAGACCGAAGGTCGAGTCACGGCGCTAGATAAAAAAGAAGAAGGAGTGGGACGCCCCACTCCTTCAAAGACAAGAAATACACAATAGGCTCCCCGGTCAAGGGGATTTATTGGACTTGACCCCGGAGAGACTTAAAAAACTGCTGAGACCGTGATGATGCACTCCCGACCCACGACTTTTAATCGCCGCAAGCTGATTCCGGCCATGGCAGCCCTGATTTTTCCGCTTCTAATCGACGCCTGCGCGCGATTTCGAATCGAGGAACTGCAGCCTTCGCGCATCGCTTCGCTGGAAATCGTCGCGCCCAACGCGAGTAACCCCAATCAGCTCGTGCAGGGACGACTGGCGGGTCGCGTGCCCTTCAATATCCCGATCAAGCCCATCACCGACGGTAAGTACGTCTACATCGCGGATCCCGCGCGGCGATTGGTGCGAGTATTCACGGCCGGTAACGGCGAGCCGGCGAAAATCATCGGTGCTCGCGCGGAGAACGTTCCCGAGGGGCTGACTTTCATCAAGGTGCGCGGCGGCGTTCCTGGTTGAGGATGGCTTTGGCAACGACACGATCACCGGGGGCGAAGGCGGCAATGTCTTTATTGAATATCGCCTGTTCAAGGAAGACCCGGCGGACAAGAAAACCGCCGACAAAAACCGGAAGGTTCCCTCGGCCGTGACGCCGGACCAGCGCTTGCCCGGAATTTTCAACACGGGGGATCGCAAGGCGAGCCCCTCGGTCATCTATCAAATCAACGAAGATGATAAGGTCGCGGGCGTCATCGGCCTGGAAGGCCCGGCGGATAAACCCTTCGGTCGCATCCTGCGCATGGACGCCGGCCCCGACGGCACGCTCTTCGTCTGCCATGAGCAGGGGAATAAGAAAGTCTTCAGCGTGTATCGCGGCGGCAATCGCATCAGTCACTACGATGCTTTCGCGCCCGGAACGGAACAGGAACGCAAGAAACTCTACGTGGAGATCGAGGACTACGCTCCTTCGCCTGATGGAAAGTTTATCGTGGCCTCGGCCGTATTCAAGGAAAAGAACAGCGGCTTTCGCACGCTGTATCGTCGCATTTATCGATTAGACACGCCCGAATCCAAGCCGGTGCAATTGCATCAAACCGACGACGAACATGACTTTTTCGCCTGGAGTCGACCGGACGGCGGCGTCTACCTGATGCGGGATCGCGATCGGGACGGCACCAGCATCCTCTTTAAGATTTACAGCAAGGACGGCGAATACCTGAACAACCGCCTGGTGCGCTTCCCCGGCCTGCGCACGTCCTGGCGCGAGACCTATCTGGACCTGGCGGGCAAGATCTACACGTCCCGTCTGTATCGCGGACGCATCGATTTGTATGAATGGCGATGAACCCGGGCCGTTTCGCCGCGCGCTTTTCGCCTATGACGACTGTCGCGCCGTCGACCGTTTGAGCATCGAGCGCGGCTTCCCCGAGCCCCAGTTGATGGGCCAGGCCGCGCTTGCTTCTTTATATCAGCTTGAAATCGACGGCCTGCTCGACCGCCCGGGGCGCTTACTGATTCTTTGCGGCTCCGGCAACAATGGCGGCGACGGTCTGGCGCTGGCCTACATGCTGCTGGGGCGCGACCCCGCCTACCGGAATCGCCTGCGGGTCTTTCGTACCGACGAAGGTAAATCGCCCGCCAGTCGCCTCTATACTCGCCAATTGGAAGAGCTGGGCGTGGAGTTCCTACGGGCGGAGGATTTTCTCGCCGAAAAGGTGGAGCCCGAGGACGTAATCATTGAGGCGCTGCTGGGCATCGGCCAGGCCTTCACGCCCCGGGCCGGGGTTCAGGCGATTCTGAATCGCCTGGCGCAATGGCGCGCCGAAGCTAAACGGCCCACGCTGGTGGCGCTGGACGTGCCCGCCGGCCTGCGTGAGGACCAGCCCGTTCGATTCGTCCCTCCCGGTAGGAGTTCCTACGTAGCCGCCGGTTCGGAGACCATGTTTCCGACGCCGGACTACATTCATTCCTATGGCGTTGATAAAATCGCCGTGAGACTGAACCCCGATCTGGCCGCGCATTCCCGGGTCCGGGTTTTGCCCATGGGCTTTCATCCGGCCGCCCTGAAGACGGCGGACCGGATCGAATTGATGGACGACGCGTTTGCCGCGGAAGTCTATCGCAAAGGTCCTACTTCTCACAAGTATTCCTCCGGGCATGGAGTCCTGGTGGGTGGAAGTCCTACAATGGAGGGGGCGGCGCTGCTGGCTTCGCGGAGTTTTTTCGCGGCGGGCGGCGGCATTCTGCGAACGCTGGTTCCGGGCGCCGAATCACGCGGCTTTCTGACGGCAGCGGAGCCCACCGTCATGTTCCTGGATCTGGAATCGCCCTCCATCAACCAGGCAATGGAGGAGATCCTACCGGCGGCGCTGGCCCTGGGGCCCGGACTTCGACCGAGCGATCTGGAACGCTTTCAACCGACTTTGTTGTCCTGGCTGGCGCGATTGGCCGGGACAACAAAGCCCCCCTGGCTCGTGCTGGACGCCGGTGCCCTGCCCCTCATCGCCTCGAGCGATTACCCGGAAGCGCTGCGTGCCCGCACCATTTGCACGCCTCATACCGGTGAATGGCGCAGGCTCGTGAAATTGACGGGAGGAGATCCTACGGGCCGGGAACCCGGATGCGTGGCGGGCCTGGGTCAAGCGAGGGACTACAACTCATCCCATTTCCGTTGCTGGATGTTGATCAAGGATGCCGTGTCGGTGCTCCTACCGCCCGATGACGAGCAGGGCCCGCGCGTCTTTTCCCGCCCCTCCGGCAACCTGGCCGTGGCGGGCAGCGGCGACGTGCTCACCGGCGTCCTGCTGGCCGTGCTGTCCCGGAGGAGATCCTACGAGATGGGGATGGCGGAAGCGGCGCGCCTGGCTCAGATGCTCCACGCGGAGGCGGGGGCGCTGGAAGTGAACGCGGAGTCGGCGCGCTTTCCCGAATTGATTCGGCGAAGATTGGCCGAAAAATAGTGTACGGACTCGTGCCGGGCAACTAGATTGGACGTAACCCATGGCGGCGAAATATCATTTTAAAAGTCCCGCGGAATTGCAGGAGTCCCTGCGCACCACCGCGCCCGCGCCCAGGAAGCGCAAGATGACCCGGGGCCGGATCATCTTCATCGTGGACGTGGCCATCCTTTTAATCGTGGCCGGGATCTTGTATCACCAGGGGCTGCTTTCGCGCAAGGACGCGGCCTCGGTGTCCACCATCAACCTGGGGCCGGCTGAAATTTCCGCGTCCGTCACGGGCATCAAGGCCGACGCCGCTGCCGTGGAATTCTATCTGAACGTAAAGAACAATGGCGTGAATCCATTGCGCTTTCCGGGCAAGGAAGGACGCTTCACGCTCCAGTCGGCCCGCGTCGAATTTCACAATGAAGGTCTATTGCTGCACGCCGCGCCGTTCACGTTCCCCCATCAAACCATCACGGCGGGGCAGACGGCCATCTATCCCTTGAAGGTTGAATTTCCCGCGGCCGCGAGAGGCAAACACAAGCTGGTGAAGCCCTCCCTGCGTTTCAAACTGCAAGGCGGCGAATTTACGCTGAACTTCCCGCGCATTCGCGTCCTGTAGTCCCCCGGGATTCCGCCCGCGGCGGGTGAGCAATTACTCCGCGTCGCGGCGAATGTATTCGGTGATGTACTTCGCGGCCCGACCGGCGGGATTGCCGCGCCCCAGGCTTCTGCGCACGCGATCCAGTTCCTGCGTGATTTCGCGATGTTTGTCCGGATCCGATAGGATGCCGTTGGCGGCGTGAAAAATATTCTCGGGCGAGACCTCGGATTGTAATAGTTCCACGGCCACCTGCTTGCGCGCCAGAATATTGGCCAGCCCCACGAAGCGCACGCGCGAGACGATGCCCGCTATAAAGAAACTCACGCCGCTGCTTCGGTATACGATGACCATGGGCGTGCGAAACCAGGCCGTCTCAAGGGTA
>CAZGYS010000326.1:0-7368 GCA_964530305.1 uncultured Leptospiraceae bacterium | reverse complement strand
CCAGCGCCGGCGTCACCGCCAGGTCCGTAACGCGGTCATCGCGAATGGCCGTCGGGCCGGCGTGCACGCCGATACTCGTCAAGAGCACGAATGCGCCGACCAGGATCAGCGCGTATTTTTTATACGTCATCGGGAAACCCCTGGAAACTGATTTATGTTATGTTTTTACGCCGCCAAGTAGGCAGCATGGAATCTCATGATGAAGTTATTTTAGAAACAAAACAAGCATTTTTTACAAACGCCTGAACGAGGAAGAACGCGCATTATGTCCCGGCCGCGAAAGTCGGAAGCTTATGGGCACGAAAATGAAAGCCTGTTGCCACGAAGACGGAACCTTTTTACTTTTCCTTCAAGGCAAACACCCCGTCCCAGTTCTCCGGCCCGCCGTGCTCGCGAAAATGCGCGATTCGATTCACGTACTTCGCCGCGATGACGTCATCGGGGTTGCGCTCCAGCACGACGCGAAAGCCCTGCCCCGCGGCCGCGAAATCGCCCTTGAGATAGAGCTCATAGGCCCCGCGAAAATCCGTCAGCGTAGCAAGCTTCAGGTCCCGTCTGCCCGGCTCATCGCCTTGAAAAACCTCGAAGACGGAAACCGGCTCACGCTTGCCCTTCACCAGCACGCGGTCGGCCGGACGCAGCAGGTAGGCCTCGGGATCCGCCAGCAGGTCCCGCGTATATTCCGTAATGAGCAGTTCGGCGCCGTACATCTTGCTCATGCTCTCGACCCGGGCGGCCAGATTGACGGCGTCCGAGATCACGGTTCCGTCCATGCGATTCGCGCCACCCACGGTGCCCAGCATCAAACGCCCGGTATTCAGACCGATGCCGATACGCACGGGCAGATAGCCCCGCGCTTCGCGATTTTGATTGTAGGGGCCAAGCGCGGCCAGCATGGCCAGGGAGGATCGCAACGCGGCGTCCGCGCCGAAACCCGATTGCCCCTCGGAGGCGAAGAGCGCCATGACGGCGTCGCCGATGTACTTGTCGATAAAGCCGTCGTTCTCGGCAATCAACGGCTCCATGCGCTTGAGATAGGAATTGATAAAGTTAAAATTCTCCTGGGGCGACATGCTCTCCGAAAGCGTCGTAAAATCGCGAATGTCCGAGAACAGAATCGTCATTTCCCGTTCGATTTGATCGCCCAGTTGGACGTCCAGGATACGATCCCGCCCCAGGTGGTGCAGAAAATCGCGGGGCACGAAGCGCGAAACGGCGGCATTGGTTTGCTTGAGTTCCTCGTTGTTCGCGGCCAGATCCCGGGAAAGCGCCTCACTTCTAAAAAGCGTATTGGCATAGCGCAACGCCAGCAGCATAGCCTGACTGAATATGAGGGTCAGCATACCCCACTGAATAAATTCGCCCGTGCGAATGAGACCTGAATAGTGCAGGTTATCATTGATGGCGGTAACCGCGAGAGTTCCCCCCCCTCCCAGCATGAGCAGAGCGCCCTCCCGCCCGCGCACCACCGCGACAATCACGGCCACTACGCCATAGATCGCCATCAGGCTGCTCAACGGCCAGTGCACCAGCAGCACATGAGTATAGATGAACGGCGGAGCGAATGCGCACAGCAATAGAATCGGGGTGTAGATGACAAACAGGGCGCGCGAAACCCAGGCGTGTATTTCGCGTGGAAAAAGATTTTGAGCGAAAGCGATGAGAAAGGGAATCACCCCGATGTTCGTCAGATAATCCAGCCGATGGGCGAGAACGCCGTCTATTCCGTTCCCGAACAGGTCCGGCATAATGTGAGCTAAGAAAAGAGCCCGCCCGCCAATCAAGAAACAGGAAACCCTCAGATAAATGGAAGCCCGCCCACGACGCACCAGTGCGAAAATCGCAAGCTGATACAGGCCCATCAAAAAAAGACTACCGCAAATAAACAGCTTGAGTACCAGCCATTTCCGCACGCGGGCTTCCTGCGCCGGTGCCGCGCCCAGCAGGATGGGGCCTTGAACACCGCCCGATCGGTGATGAAAATTGGAGACGTGTATCGTAATCTCGCGCGCGCCGGACTTGAGCCCCGCTCTACGCAGCGGAAAAGCGAGCGAACTCGTCTCCGCGCTCTTGCCGATTTTGCCCGCGTCGTTCACCCGACGCCCGTCGATGAAGAGACGATGGGAACTGTATATGCCGGCGGTATGCACCTCCAGGTCCGGAGCATTCGGGGCCGTGAGCAGTTTGAGGCGATAGGTGGCAATACCGTTCATGGGCTTGCCGATGCGCTTATCATTAAAGAAAGCGGGTATGGGAGCGGTGCCGGTCATGGGCTCTCCCGGCGGCACGAAGCGCCCCCAGGTAAAGGCCCATTCTCCCTTTATGGTAATGATGCGGCCGTCGGTGAAATCCCAATCGCGCAGATCAAGCACACCGTTTTTGGCCTGGGGTGGTTCCTTGTCCGAGACGGTATCGCCCCGGACGTCGGCCTGGGGCAGCGCGAACAAAACCCAAATTAAGAAGAACAATCGAGGAACACGGCGGATGGACATCGCCGCAAGTTAAGGTTTGTTCCAGGTTATTGTCAAGGCGATTCCCCCGCCTAACGCAACGCACACGGACTCACCCATCTTGCAAAACTCGAAGCGCCACCCACTCGGCCATGCGCTCCGGATCCGGTTGCGCGCACGCAGGCAGTTTAACTTCCACCAGGTCCAGCTTCCAGAATTTAGCCATGTCATGGATCACGCCCAGGCAGTAGTCCAGGTCCCGCATTTCTTCCAGCAGGATTTCCCGAACGCTTTTGCCTTCGTCGTCCAGCGCGAAGTGACGCAGTAAAGGCCGACCCCGCGCGCGTCCAATGCCCGGATAGCGAGTTCCACGAAACGATGCCAGTACGGAATCGCATTCGACGTTCGCAAGCGAACGCGGTTCGCACGCGCCGGGTTCGCCTTCTCCCACCAATCGAATCATGGGTTGCGTTTTCAAATAGTCCCGGAAGAGTTCCAGGAATTCCGCGGTGGGTTTGATGTCGGGGGCAAACATCGGGCTTCGCGCGTCGGTTTTTCGAGCGGAGATCGTAGACCGGTTCAGGCCGCCTGGCGACGGGTCAGGACGATGGGCTTACCGCGCGTGACGATGACGGTATGCTCGTGCTGCGCGGCGTAGGCGTTTTCGGAAGTGGTCAGGGTCCAACCATCGTTCATCTGACGCACGTAGTGGTCGCCCGTGGACAGGAAGGGTTCGATGGCGATGACCATGCCTTCGCGCAGAACGCGCTGGTCCCGGGGGTTGTGATAACTGACGATGTCCGAGGGCTCCTCGTGCAGGGCGCGACCGGTGCCGTGGCCGGCCAGATTTTGAATCACGGTGTAGCCGCCGTCATGAGCACTCTGCTGAACGATGCGACCGATCTCATTGATCCTCATGCCGGCGCGCACGCGCGAAAGCACGCGTTCCAGAACCGTATTGGTATAACGACACAGGCGCGATTTCTCGTGGGTAAAGGGCGGCACCTGAAAGGAATGTCCCGTATCGGCGAAGTAACCGTCCAGTTCCGCGGAAACGTCGATGTTGATCAAATCGCCCGCCTGGATGACGTTCTTTTCAGAGGGAATGCCGTGGGCCACGGCGCGATTCAGACTGATGCAGGTATAGCCCGGAAAATTGTAGGTCAGCATGGGCGCCGAACGAGCCCCGCTTTCGCGAAAGCGCTTTCCGGCGATTTCGTCCAGCTCGGCCGTGGTCATCCCAGGCCGGACGCGTCGCTTCATTTCGGCCAGGGTATCGGCGATGAATTTTCCCGCGCGTTGCAGCCCCAGTATGTCCGCTTGATCCTTGATGCTCATCTTCGCCTTCCGCCGTATTGTAATTCGACCTGGACCGTATCGCCGTCGCCCTTGCCGCCTCTGATCTTCTTCGGCACGGGCAGCAGAATTCTACCGGACTTTTCCGTCCACACGCTCGTGTCCCATTCCTTGCCGTCGACCGTCGCCCGCACGGGCGTGCGCCCCCAGGCCATCTTGTAGGGCGGCGCGAACTCGGACGGAACGGGCGCGAAGGTCCAACCGCCCTTGCCGGGATACTTAAACAGCACGGCCTCGAAGCCGGCAGGTTTTCGAGACGATCTTCCGGTCGATTGCCTGGTAGTCGTTTTCTTCTTTGCCATGGGAATCGCCGTCGGCGATTACTCTTTCAGCCGGGCGCCTTGCGCCTTGAGTTTGGCCTTGAGCAGACTATCTCTATAATAGATGTCCAGGCGAACATCCGTACGCGTGCCGTTACTGAACGTAGTTTTCACGGTCTCCTTCGCGTACTTTTGTTTTATCTCGTCGGGCACAATCGCCTTCGCGCCGAAGCTCGTGCGTCGCTTACTGTTCTCATACCAGGAGAGCATGAAGGGCTCGAACTCGGCCCCGGGATTTTTGCGGACCTTCTGCTTCACCGATACATGCAGGGCCCAGATGCCTTCGCCGTTCAGGGAAATGAATTGCTCCAGCTTCAGGCCCATGGAGGCCAGGCGCTGCTTGTCCGGCGGCCCGTCGGTGACCAGGGGATACAATTGAATCATCAGGGCCTGCCCGATCACTCGCAACCACTGCTTTTGTTCGGTCAGGGCGATTTCCGCCAGGCGCTCGGTCTTGCGTTCGACTTCGTCTCGGGGCACGACCTCCTCCGCGGGCTTGCAAGCAAGCACGGCCAGGAGGATGAGGGAACCACCGAGTATAGCACGAAGGGGCACGAAGGGGTTTTTAAGTTTGGTTGTCATTTGGGTTAACGATTGTTTTGGATTAAAGCTGGTTTGGGGGAAGGTCTTCACACCCGCACCAACTCACGCGCCGTGGAAACCGCGCGACGCACATCGCCGGACCCGTCGTCCGTATTATCCGGAGCGCCGGCGGCGGCCGTTCCCATGGCCGGGCGATTCTTATCCCGCCAGGTTTGAATCTCGGCCGAGGTCCAGCCGGCGAAATCGGGTTCGGCCCGGGCGCGGCTTTGCGCTTCCAGGTATTCCGCCTCAAGCAGGTCGGCCCAGGTGCACAGATAGAAGGCCACATCCTCGGCCTGGTTGTGACGCACATGACGACGCTCCATGGGCATGGCGCGGATGACGCGGGGATCCGTGAGCCGCTCCAGATTGGAAATGTCCGTGGTGGTAAACCCCAGGTCCAGCATGGACGTGATGACCTCGTCCAGGGGATATCCGCTGGTGGGACAATACGCCGTAACCTGCTCTTCCCAGTCCCCATTGCGCATGCGCGCGCGGACGCTGAGTTCCTCCCGGGAGAGTTTGGTCACCGTTTGGGCCAGATGACCGCAATTACAGGAGGCCATGGCGCTCCAACGATACTCTTCTCCGGCCCGCAAGCGCGCGGCCGTATCCCTTAATGCATGAATGATTTCCGGATTCGCCTGTGCCATGTTCAACTCCCGTCCAATCTAGTTCCGCGCCGCGCGCGATCATCCCGGATAAGTTACTTTTCCGGTCCCATAAAAGCAAATAGTTTTAGACCGTGTCCAGGGCGAGACTGTTCGAGTTTTTAAGTCGTCGCGTGTCGCTTTTTCAGGCGATTCTTCGCGCTTCATTTTTTGTCGCGGGTTAAAATGTATTTACTTTTCCTTTGCCCTGGGAAATCATCGCCTCGTACCCGAGGCCTCTGTTCATCCTCGGACATCAATACTTATCGGACGGTTCGCGTCCTGGTTCCCCCGGGATCCGGACGAGCCGACCGCGGGACTTGCACTCATGATTCATCGCTCCAGACTCCGATTGCCGGCCGTGATTTTCCTCCTGACGGCAACCCTGGCCGGCCCTTCCTTTTCGGACCTGTTCCGACCGCTCACCGGCGGCGGGGAAATCGCCGCGCAAGGTAATAGATACATCACGGTCTATCCTCGGAAGAAAAGCATCAGCACCACGGCACCCCTGCACATCAGCCTGTTTACCCGGGGCGGTTCCCGAGCCACCGTCTACCTGGTTCCCATCAATCGCCTGGAATATCAAAAGTACACCATCGATCCCTGGTCCCGGGAGTATGCTCGAGTCACGTCCGGGATTCGCTTTCGTCCCAGTCAGGCGCGTTTTACGAAAATCTACAGCGTCGACGACGGAGCCAACTATCTCAAACTCCGCCACGGCCTGCGCGCCGGGTATTACCTGATTGCCGCGGTCCTGGACGGCAAGACCCGGGCCTTCAGTACGGTCCTGGTCAGCAACCTGGGCGTCGTGGCCAAACAGAGTGAATCCGGCCTTCTTATATATACCGTAAACCTGGCGTCGGGCCGCCCCATGCTCTCGGTTCCGGTGAAGGTCTCCTCTCCCGGCGTGAGCAAGACCTACTCCGTCACCACCAGCTCAAGGGGCACGGCCCTGCTGGACCTGAAGCGCACGCGCCTGAATCCGGACCGCATCAATATCGTCGCTCGCGTGGGCTCGCAGGAAGCCCAGTTGTATTCTGGTCGCACGCCCTACCAGGATTCCCGCTACCAGGTCTTCATCGATACGGATCGCCCCGTATACAAGCCGGGCCATGAGGTGAACTGGTTCGCCGTCGTACGACAAAAGAGTCGCTCCGGCATGAGCGCCGTGACGCGCACGCGCGCAAGCTTCAAGGTTCTGAAAGCCGACGGAACCAGCATCTCCCGGGGCACGGCCCGTCTGGATTCCTTCGGCAAGCTCTCGGGCAAATTTCGCGTACCCGCGGGGACCGGTGGTTTTTTCACCGTGATGATTCGCGTGAACAACGAAAACCACCAGGCAAACGTCCTGGTGAAGGACTATGTAAAACCCAAGATGGTCGTGCGCGTGCTGCCGGACTCCCGGGCCGTAATTCACGGCTCGTCCATCACCGGCAAGATCAAGGCCAAATATCTTCACGGCGCCATCCCCCAGGGCGCGCGAGTGGAATACAAGGTTTACGCCGGCCTGTATAAGAAACCCGGCTTTTCCATTTCCAGCGAAGAGCGATTTTTCGACATCGCCCGGCGCACGGGCGGCACCGGCAAGGGCGAACTCGTCACCAGCGGCACGGGTACTCTGGACGATTCCGGAGAAATGAATTTTACCATTCCCACCGAAACGAAAGTTACCGGCTCGGAGAAAAAGAACTCCGTGTTTTCTATTCGGGTCACGGTGGTGGACGGCGGCGGTCCCGGCAATTCAACGCAGGAACGCGGTTACGGCGGAGCGTCCGTCCGCGTCCTGGAAGGCGCCATTATCCTTTCGGCTCGTCAAAAGAGTTTCATCGTGGCGCCGGGCAAGAGCGAGGAAATCAAGATTCGCGTTCTGGACTTGAAGGACAAACCCGTGGCCGGTAAGGAAGTCGAGGCTACGGTCCACCGCGAGATCTGGGAAGGCGGTGATTCGGTGGGCGGCGGCAACACGGCCAAGATTTCCTATGAGAAAGTCGGGACCTTCAGCGCGCGTAC
>CAZGYS010000325.1:0-7392 GCA_964530305.1 uncultured Leptospiraceae bacterium | reverse complement strand
TGATGAGACCGGGCACTTTCGGGCTGAAGCGAAACTCCGGGGATACGGCTTCCTTCCCCTTCTTTATATGTTCCGGGTTTACGCCGTAGTAGGTCGAATTCAATTCCACTGAATTAAAGACCCGGGCGTATTCGCGCAGATAGTCCTGGGGTTTCACGCCCCGGGGATAGATGCGACCCACGAATTCGCGATCATTCCAGACGGGTGCCGCGAAGTAGAAGCGTGCTTTCTCCCGCTGCTCCGGCGGCAGCCCCAGGCGATGGGTTTTCAATCGCGCAAGCAACGGGCCCGTGTCCGGGTGATCCGGGGGCAGGGTGAAATCGACGTCCGAAATGTCCTGGAGCTTGCCGAAGTCCATGGCCTATTTTCAGGAGCCGGCCCCGGTTCGCGTCAATAAAAATCGCCCGCCCATAACATGATTCAAATGGAAGCCGTGGTGTACGGCCGTCTACCTGGGACAGGAGCAGTTTTCCTCGGCATAGGCCAGCCAGGTAAGCGTGCAGGCGATCGTGCACTGACCCTGGAGTTCCGAGGCCGACTGAAAGCAATTACCATGGCACAATGGGAGAAACGTACTGTTTAGAGCACAGGCGCTACTTCTCTCCACCTCGGAACAATTGCTCCCGAACCCGGGCAACAGGCAGGAAGTAGTCGCCGGGGCGAATCCGGCGGACATCATTAATAGAAGAAGGAGGATCGTCGCCATCCGATATCTTTTGGTCCATGCCCGGACTCTGGAAGTCCACCTGGGCCGGAGTGTTTCCTGGGGGAGTCTCATGGGGAGATTCTAGAGGCGAATCGCGGCGCGGTCAATAATTTGTCGTAGAACCCTGAATTTAGTCCGCAAATTATTCCTTTGATCCGATAATCAAAAATGGAAATCCAAGGCGCGATTTAAAAGGATTGTAGAAATCGCCGGAATCATGTACATTTGTTTCAGGTCGCGTTATTCTATTAACTAATGGCTACTAAAAAGCAGACTCTCACCGGACGCCAGAAGGCGGCTGTATTCCTGGTCTCCCTGGGCCCGGAAGTTTCCGCCGAGATCTTCAAGCATCTGCGGGAAGACGAGGTCGAAACCCTCACTTTTGAAATGGCGCGCCTGGATAAGGTGACGCCGGAGGACAAAGAGGCCGTTCTCATTGAATTCAATGAGATGATGATGGCCCAGGAGTTCATCACCACCGGTGGTATCGACTACGCCCGGGAGGTTCTGGAACGGGCTCTCGGTACTCAGAAAGCCATCGACATCATCAATCGCCTGACCTCGAGTCTGCAAACGCGTCCCTTCGACTTTATTCGTAGAACGGACCCCGCTCACCTGTTGAACTTTATCCAGAACGAGCACCCGCAGACCATCGCCCTTATTTTGTGTTATCTCGAGCCGCAAAAGGCCGCCAACATTCTCTCAAGCCTGCCGCACCAGATTCAGGCCGACGTCGCCAAGCGAATCGCCACCATGGAGCGGGTTTCGCCGGACGTTCTGCGCGAAGTCGAGCGAGTCCTGGAGCGAAAGCTCTCGACTCTCGCTTCCGAGGACTACACCTCGGCGGGTGGTATCGATGCCGTGGTCGAGGTTCTCAACCTGGTAGACCGGGGCACGGAGAAGACCATCATCGAGGCCCTCGAGGAAGAGGACCCCGAACTGGCCGAAGAGATCAAAAAGAAAATGTTCGTCTTCGAGGATATCGTACTTCTGGACGACCGCGCCATCCAGCGCGTCCTGCGCGAAGTCGACAACCAGGAACTGGCCAAGGCCCTCAAGTCCGTCGAGACCGAGGTGCAGGAAAAGATCTTCAAGAACATGTCCAAACGCGCCGCTTCGCTTCTACGAGAAGACATGGACTTCATGGGTCCAGTGCGCTTGAAAGACGTTGAGGACTGTCAGCAGAAGATCGTAAACATCATTCGTAAACTCGAAGACGCGGGCGAGATCGTCGTCGCGCGTGCCGGCGAAGAAGAGCTGGTTGTTTAATTCCACCACTCCTCTCGCCTCGGAACCGCTCTCGAGGAAATAGTAATCAGCGGGCTATCGACAAAAGTACAGATAGGCCTTTGCGTGTAATTCACCCGCATGGGTCGCCACCAGTTTTATGTGATTGAGCCGACGTATGTACATTCGGTTGGATGTACCCATCCGCAAGGCATCGGGCCAGGCGAGCAGGGCCCGTGTTTCCGCCTTTGTACAGAGGTTATATTTTTCCAGGACTCGCAAGAGCTTACGTGCGTTCCATTTGCACGCCGTGCGATCATCGGGCAGTCTGAATTCCATGCCCAGGGGACCCGCCGGATCGTCCAGATTTAAATGCAGCCGCGGGTCCGCGGTAGTGGTTCGAGCGATTTCCATAACAGTTCGAGCCGCCGGATCGTTTCGTGAGAAAAAAAGTCCCAACCTATCCAGGACCGAACCTCTGAACGTGATGCGCGGATGCGCTGTTTCCAGGGGGCGCGAAAGCATGCGACCGATGTAATGGACGCGGACTTCGGACGGCAAGGAGGCGCTGAGCGAAATCAGGATTTCGGTGTGTGCGTCCGTCTGAAAAAATCGCTTCAGAATCCGGCGCGGCTCGGAATTTTCGCGGAGGTCGAATCCGCCTTCGGGATCCGCCAGGGAAGCCATATCGATGAAGATCGCCGGCGGAGGAATGCGCGGCGATTCACGCGAGGGGATGTCGAATTCCAGCCAGATATTTTCGATCTCTTCATTCGCCGCTTTATCTTCGTTCCAGAATTTAATAAAATCCGCGACCTGGGACCATGCGTTATTGTCGTCGTTGTTACCATAATCGGACGCGAATTTTCCCAGGGCATGGGGCAGGGCCGTCCGCGCGCGTTTTTCATTGCGCGTGATGCGATAGGCGAAATCAATGCGAGCGGAACCGCCGCCCAGTTTCGCTTCCAGAATCGCGCCGGAAACCGGAGGCAGGCGGTCAGCCAGGCCCAAAATCGCGGCGACGGATTCGCGCGTGGAATCGCCTTCCCATGCTCCCGCGAAAATGGAACGAATCGCTTCACAAGCCGTTTCGGTGAGTTTCAGCATGGGCGTGCGTCATTTGAATTTCTTCAGGATGCCTTGCACATCGGCGGCGATTTTGCGCAGAGCCGGATCTTGTTGTAGTTCCTTCCGGTCGGCGGCGGACATGCCGCTTCCCGGTGGCGAGACCGGGGTCGGCTCATTGAGGAGCATCGCTTCTTCCTGAGGAACTTCTCTTCGTTTAACCGGAGCCGGCCGGCGACCCGGCCAGCGCATTTGTTCGAGTATTCGGCGCAGGGCCGCTTCGGCCAGCCTTTGCACTTCCTTCAGTGAGTCGACTGGATGGCACCAGGTCTGAAATTTTATGGTGGGTTTCGCCGGCGGAATCCATAAGGGGTTGAAGGCCTCCGGATGAAGGGCGTATGCCGGTTTGCCCCGGGGTTTATCATGCCCGGGCTGAACGTAGAACGTGCCGACGGTTTCATTAAAATAGAAACTGATTTCGTTTTTTGATCCCGTGCCTTTGTCCTTCCAGATAAGGCTCGGCGCGGCCACCTCCACGGCGAAACGCGCATCAACGCACACGATATCCTTTACCGATGGTTTACCTTTTCCGGCATGCCAGAGAAAACCAAGGGGTACGAAACCTTTCGGTGGTACGGGCCACCACAGAGTTCCGTCGAGCGGCGCGCGAACCTTCTTTTTACGCTTACCCGGGGCCGGGCTACCCCACAATGGGTAAAGATGCGTCGGATGAGCCAGACCAATTCGCGTACTTTCATGAATGGCCAGTACTCCCGCCTTACCATTGGGATTACGGTGCGTTCCCTGGCCGAAGTGACCGAAGACTCTGTATCCCTTCGGAACCACCGGCTTATAAAAGGCGCCTTTTATTTTCGCTTTCCTGCCGATTGTATCCCACACGAGCTTAAAGTCGGTGATGATTTTAAATTCGCCCACCCGCAGCATCTCGACGCCCTTTTCGGCGTGTTCCTTTTGCAGGTTCGCCAATTTAAGTGCTTTGTCCGCATTCGCCCGAATCGCCGCGGCATCGGCCGTTTTTACGTCATATTCGCGACGCGCTTTGGCCACGCGAGCATCGGCCGCGACTTTCGCTTTCTTGACGTTCGCGGCCTTGTCTATTCGAGCGGCTTTAACGGCTGCTGTTTTCTTCTTGTTGGCCGCGCTCACCAGTTTCTTTTTATTCTCCTGAGCTTTCTTGACGCCGGCGCTTTTCTTTTGCTTCGCCGCGCGAATTTTCGCGTCGGCCTTACTCCGTGCGTCGGCTACTCGAGTGCTTTCGCTCTTTTTTAGAACCGCCAGGGCCTTCTTCATCGTAATTTCATTTGCCATGCTTTCTGCCTCACCAATTCGATGGGTTAAAGATTCGCCCGGCGGCACGAACCAGACGACGGCCCTGACTGACCGCGGTTTTGCCGAAGGATTCGGCCTGGTCGCCCATGAACTTTCCAACGTCCTTCGCAATCGTCGTGCCGGCCGCCACCGCCTGTTCCGCCGTTTCCCTCGCGCGCGAAGCCGCCTGCGCCGCTATTTTTTCCGCCCGGCGCTTAATCGGTCCCGCGTATTGGTTCGCCTCGTTCACGGCTTTAATTCC
The DNA here is from genome assembly GCA_964530305.1 of uncultured Leptospiraceae bacterium. Taxonomy (GTDB): domain Bacteria; phylum Spirochaetota; class Leptospiria; order Leptospirales; family Leptonemataceae; genus CAZGYS01. The sequence continues at coordinate 2,803 of CAZGYS010000325.1, read as the reverse complement.
GGCGCGTGATAACGCGTCAGCTTCCCGTGTCGCGTTCTTCGCCAGCTCCGAAGCTTCCTTGACGCCCCGTGAGGCGATTTCCGCGGCTTCCCGCCGCGCCGCGGCCTCAATGTTCTTAACTTCCTTCGCGCCTTGCGCGGCCAGTCGCGTGGTCTCGGCCGCCGTTTCCCGGGCCATGCGTTCGCTTTGTTCGGCGGCGTCTTGAGCAAGCTCCTTGATCTCTTCAGCCGCCTTCAGGAGAATCTGGTCCGCCTGTTTGATCAAGTCCGCGAAAATAATCCGTAGATTCTTCTTTAGATGGGCGACGATGGCCGATGCCGGATCCGTTGACAGCGTGATTATAATGTCCGGCGCGGACCAGCCGATCCCGCCCCATTTGAATTTGATTTCCTTCAGGGATACCTTTGCCGTTTTTGCGTTCGCGACCAGCTCGCACCGGGCCGTAAGTTTTGTATCCAGTTTAATGTCCGGCACAATGGTGACCGATCGACCGGCTACTTTTGTTTTCAGGGCGCCGAGGCTCGCCTTGATACCCAGGCTGAAATCGCCTTCTCCCCGGAGTTGTCGCGCTTTTTCCAGACTCATCCGCAAATTATAATGCGCGGGTCCGATGTTTTCCTTAAGGGAGAAGTGGAGCGATTCATCGCTCATGGTTATTTTCGTTTTATAATTCTTAAGAACTGAAAAGGAGACGGCTCCCTCCAGTTCAAGCAAAGGATTGGCGTTCGCGAGGCGAAGGTCCAGCAGCAGGGACGGTCCGCCTTTTCCGTCCGCCCCGGTTATGGTCAGGAATTTTTCCAGGGAAATCTTTTGCAGCGAACCTTGAAGCAAGAGGCCTTTCAGGTATTCCAGTTCCCCGTCGACGACGGCATGGCCCAGATACGGAACATTCGCTTTGCCTTTCAGCGAAACGCCGGACTTGAATTCGCCGAAAGCCCCGCCGGGTGGTACCGCCTTGATCTTGACTTCCCGCAGGGCGAATGCCCCGAGAATCTTTTTGAGTGCTCCTGGAACCTTGCCTGCTTTTCCGCCCAGCATACTGCCCATGAGAATGGGTAGGCTCAGCTCATTAAATTCCATTCCGATCATGGAACGCATGGGATTTTTTTGATCAAAAACCAACGCGAAGGAACCTTCCACCGCACCGATTTTCGCGCGTCCCGCCACCGAGGGTATCGACGCGGGATTCGCGTTTTTGCTCAGTAGAAGGTCATGGAGTTCAACACCCGGAATTCCGAAAGGAGATTTCCATGATTCAAGGGAGGCTCGCAGCATCAAGGCTCCCGGTTGGAATTCAATTCCACATTGAAAACGCAACGCGGGGTCATCGATATGCAGGACGAATTCGCCGTTCAGTTTGAAAGTTGTTCCCCTGGAACTGAAATTCGCCGCGAGCATGAAGCGTCCGAACGTCAGCACGCCGCTTCCGCCGCCTTCGCTCAGTACGGTCTGGATTTGAGCACTGCCTTTACCCTGTATGGCGGCCATGGCGTTCAGGCGTTTCACGCCGAACAGGGAGTCGATGCCGGTGTCTTTTAAATTCAAGGCGACGGTGATGGCCGCGCCGCGATTCATAACGGCGATTTCTCCCGGAATGCTGACGCGCTGGAAGGCGAATTCGGCGGCGTCCATGAATGAAATCAAGAGGACGGCGCCCTTCAGGTCGAGAACGGGAATGGAATCCAGAAAAGCGAGGGACGAGCCGAGAACATCTCCGAAGCGAAAGTCCTTCTTAAGTTTGAGGGCGATTCCCGCCGCCCATTGTTTGCGGCCCTTCGCCGATTTCTCGGCGATGAATTCCACCATGGGAAAACCGGCTGTTTTGCCGGAGACCGTAATCGCGGGCGTTGCGGGTGCTATGCCGATTTCCGCGTTTTCGATTTTTGCCTTCTTCAAGAAAGAGACCAGGGGAGCCAGAGCCTTCGTCTCGGCGATTGCCGCGGGAAAGAGACTCTCCATGATTTCCCAGGGTGTCAATAGCGGGAATTCACCCGTGAGGTATGCCGGACCTGGAATGCGATTCAGTACATCAATGCGATTGTCCTTGATACGCAGAGTCCCGCCGATTTCGCCCGTGGGTTTCTCGGCCTGACCCGGCTTACTCTTCGCGCGGTCCGGGGACCGTAAACGTAGGCGGAGATTCTCCAGGGTCAGCACGCCGGGTATGAGCTTCCATTGCGTGGAGGCGATGCCCTGAAAATCATAAGCTCCGGAGGCGGGAGTAAAGGCGAAGGCCGCGTCTCGAAATTCCGCCGGGGGAAGTTTAACCGGTAATTCCGGATCCTGAAAGAAGTCCGTCAGGAGTCTGGAAGCTTTGATCGGCGGCAGAATACCCTTGAGAACGAATTCTCCAGGAAAATCGTGGGAGGCGATGATGCGATGTCCGTTCAGATGAAGTTCAGCCATGAACCGGCCGGCGACTTTTCGCGAATCCTGTACACTGGCATTGATGATGATGTTTTTCAGGCGAATACCGTTGTCATCGCTTTCCGATGAGCCCGCCGCGAGTGCCAGGGCAAGGCTTCGGCTTTCCGGTCGGACTTGCAAAGCAAGATCCCGAACGAGAAGTTTCGAAAACTGATCGGGCAAATCCAGGGCGCCGCCGGTGAGAACCGCCATGGCGTGGCGCAGGCTGGGAGGAGGCTCCATTCGCAGAGATGCATCGAAATCGCCGCCGGGAAAGGACGCAAATGCCTTGAATTTCAGATCGTCCACGATTAGATCGCAGGTCAGATATAGTCGGACGCCGTCCGTTGCGCGAGACGGATGAATTCTTACGCGGGGAGATACCTTACGAACACTG
>CAZGYS010000324.1:0-7400 GCA_964530305.1 uncultured Leptospiraceae bacterium | reverse complement strand
CCAGCACCAAAAGACCGATCCCGGCGGGCACCGTGAGAAAGAGCGCGAAAGACAGGGCCGAGGCCAGTTCCCCGGCGTTTTCACCCTTGCGACCCTCGCGAATGCCGGCGGTAAGCGCGGGCAGGATGGCCGTGGACAGCGCGGTGCCGACGATGCCCGTGGGCAATTGCATGAGGCGATGGGCGAATCGCAACGCGGGGACGGCGCCCTCCTCGATGGGAATGAAGTAGCTGGCAATGAAGATATCCAGCAACTGATTCAACTGAAAGAGGCTCGCCCCCAGCACCGCCGGCGCCATGAGCACGAAGATCTTACGCAGGGCCGGATCGCGAAAGCGCAGGGTCAAGGCCGGCCACCAGCCCTTGACGCGCACGAAGATCACCTGCACCAGCAATTGCAGGACGCCGCCCGCCACCACGGCCATGGCCAGGAACTGGGCGTTCAGGGCCGCGTCGTTCCCGCGCGGAATCAGAACCACGAAAGCCGAGATGAAAACGATGTTCAACAGAATCGGCGAAAGCGCCGGCACCGTGAAAAACAGATGGGTATTGGAAATTCCCGCGAAGAGCGAAGTCAAACTCACGGTCAGGATGTAGACGAACATGACCTGACTCAACTGAATCAAGAGCGCCGCTTCGGCGCTGGTCTGCCCCGTGTAGGCCGGCAGCAAGAACGGAAACGAGGCGATGCCCAGACCGACGATGCAAATCAGAAAAAAGAACAGAAAGGAAATGATGACTCCGGAAACTCGCCGGGCTTCCTCGGGGGATTCCCGCAGCGCCTCCGAGTACACCGGAATGAAGGCCTGCGCAAGGGCCCCCTCCGCCAGCAGATTGCGGAGCATATTGGGCAGGGTATAGGCGATTTCCCAGGCCGTGGCCACGACGCCCGTGCCGAAGAAGGTAGCCTGGAAGTGATCTCGGACGAGACCCAGAACCCGCGAGCCCATGGTCATCGCGGAAAGCTTCAGGGAGTTGCGCGCGGCGCTGCTCACCCGGCCAATCTTTCAGGGCACGAGCCCGAGGAAAGCGTTTTAGGAGCTCCGATGATTTCGTGAATAATGCGAGTCAGCCGTAGAGACGCTTTTCGCCGCGGCTGGTAAGCACGACGTCTTCTCCCTGTTGCTGAACGAAACCTTCGCCCATCAGGGTGTGCCAGACGTTGCGGACTTGATTCATGTCCACGTCCCAGCTCTTGAGTTCGGACATGATTACGCTCTTGTGGAGCCCGGCTCCCGCGCGCAGTTCGTCCTTGCCGTATAATTGAAGAATTCGATCGACCAGATCCGCCATGTAAAACCGGTTCCCCGGCGGCGAGCTCCCTGTCTGCCCCTTTTTGTTCAGGGGCCCATTCCGCTAAACCGGAAGACAGGGGACGCGGAAGTTCAGAAGCGGAATTTCACGGAAACGCTGAGGCCGTCCGCGGGAGGTGTGCCCGCTCGAGCGGTGCGAGCATCCTGAACGGGCGGAAGGAATTCCACCGCCAGACTCAGTCCGCGTCCATCCCGGGAGTCATCCAGGCTGTTTAATTTACCGGGCGATGCCGTGTCGCTGAAGAAATACACGTGCACGAGTTGCGCCACATAGATGGCGCCCGCCAGACCGAGGGCCGCGCGGTAATTACTGAGTGAATTTTCGTAGTTCGTACGAGAGCCGGAATCCAGGATATTGGGCAAAAGAAAAGGCGTAAGATCCGAACTGGAGGTCGTGGACTGGGCCGTTTGAATTCCAAGAAAGGTGCTGGTCAAAGTATCCGAGTCGTAAGCCGACTTGGAGGAGCTCACATTGGAAACGCCCGCTCCCACGGCCAGCAGGGAAGCCAGGAAGGCACCGCCGTAACCATAGGCCCAGATTTTCTCGTCATTGTGGAAATGCCCCCAACCGGGAAGAACCGCCGATCTCCAGGCGAGATCCAGGCTCGTGGGTCCCTCTCCGCTTGCGCGGCGACGGCGGCGCTCCTCGGCCAGGCGCTTTTCCTCCGCCAGACGCTTGCGCTCCGCTTCCGCCTTACGACGTTTCTCATCCTCGGCGGCTTTGCGAGCCGCGGCCGCCTTGCGGGCCGCCTCGGTCTTGCGAGCGGCTTCCGCGCGACGTCGAGCCGCCGCTTCACGTCGACGACGAGCCGCCGCGGCGATGCGCGCCTTTTCGCGGGCCTCCGCGGCCCGTTGAGCCGGCGTTCGACCGTAGGAAATACGACGAATGAGCTTCTTGGCGACGGTTCGAGTCCGACCACTGTCGGTCTTGATACGCACCGTGGTGCGAGTCTGCCCGATGATGCGGCCGAATATCTTCGACCCGCTGCGCAGGGTGATGGTGTCCGCCAGCAACATGGCCGGCAAGAGCAGGATGGCGAGAATGATACTAATATGGCGAGCGGTCATGGTTTCTTTATGCTTCTCAATTTGCGGTTTTTGCGATCTTCGGATGCCCTTACCACTGAAATCGGTCTAATTAAGCATTTCAAGTGAATTTAATGGTCGGGGCCAGGGCAAATTGCCCTACCAGTTCCGAAGTTTTTCCTTCGGGAACACCGATTGTATATCTGACGTCCAAAAAACAGGTTATGTTCGAAGCGGAAAAACCGAATTTTCGGTGGAAATATCGCTTCCTTGTTAGGATTAAATGAAGAGACTGGCCCTGGAAGCTGATATGCGTTCAAGCTTCGGAATGCAAGCATGCTGAATCGTGGGAAAAAAATCGCCGGACTCACCCTCCTGTTCTTTGTACCCCTCCTGGTGCCCTTCCTGTCACTCACCGCCGACGGCCGGGATCCGAGCAAGAAAACAACCCCTTCAAAAAAAGGCGCCCCCGGCTCCCCCTTGATTGGTTGCCTCAAGGGCGATTGTGAAAACGGCAACGGTGTCTTCCACTTTCCCGGCGGCGCGCGCTATGAAGGCGGTTTTCGCAAGGGCAACATGCACGGCACGGGGCGATTGGTCTTTCCGGATCGGAGTTGGTACAAGGGCGGCTTTCGCGCGGGCCGCATGCACGGCCGGGGCACCCGACTCTGGCCGGATAAAACCCGTTATGCGGGCGGCTGGAAAGACGGCCGGGTCCACGGCAAGGGCAGTCTGAGACTACGCAATGGAACGCGCTTCAGTGGTCGCTTCGTAGCCGGCAAGATCCGCGGCCAGGGTCGCGTTCGCACCAGGCGTTCGCGTATTCGCGCCGAGGGGGATTGGCGTAACGGCCGCCTCCAGGGCAAGGGCAAGGTTCGCATCAAGGGTCGCGTTTACAGCGGCACGTTCCGGCGCGGTTCCATCCAGGGCCGGGGCACCGCCTCCTTTCGCGACGGCACGAAGTACAGCGGCGGATGGCGCAAGGGCAAACCCCACGGCAAGGGCAAGGCAACCTACGCCAACGGCAATACGTACGAGGGCGCCTTTCGCCTGGGGCAACCCCACGGTAAGGGTGTCTTTCAATGGAAGGCCGGCGCGCGTTACGAAGGCGATTTTCGCGCGGGCAAACCCCACGGCAAGGGCAAGCTGGCCATCGCCCCCGGCAAAAGCTACGAAGGCGAATTTCTAAGGGGACGCCCCCACGGAAAAGGCGTCTATCAAACGAAGGGTTTCACTTATACCGGATTTTTTACGAAGGGTCGCTTCGACGGCAAGGGCGCCATGAAGTACGCGAACGGTTCGGAGTACACAGGCGAATGGAAGTCCGGCAAGCAACACGGCAAGGGCCGCTACGTTTTTAAGAGCGGTTCGGTTTACGAGGGCGATTTTCGCCAGGGCCGTTTCGAGGGCACCGGCACCATTCGCAAAAAGAACGGCTCCACCTACACCGGCCAGTGGAAAGGCGGTCGTATCAACGGCAAGGGCAAATTCAAGCTTCGCAACGGCAATGTCTACGAAGGGGAATTCCTGAACGGCGAATACCACGGCAAGGGCGTCCTCAAGAAAGCGGACGGCACAATCATTCAGCAGGGCGTTTTCAAGAAAGGCGTCTTCCAGGGCAAAAAGTAACCCTGCTCACGAGGGTATCGACGCGGCCGCGTTATCCAGCGCATCCAGCAACACCTGTTTCTTGATGGGCTTCGTCAGGTGGTCGTCACAGCCGGCCTTGCGACTTTCTTCCACGTATTCGGTCAGGGCGTGGGCCGTCAGGGCAACAATAACGGTTCGTTCCAGGCCCTGCTCTTTTTCCAGTTCGCGGATGCGACGGGTGGCCTGGTAGCCGTCCATGATGGGCATCTGAACATCCATAAGGATAATGTCGTAGGAGCCGGCCTGGAACATGCGCACGGCCTCTTCGCCGTTTTCCGCCTGTTCCAGTACGTGATTGGAATTTTTCATGTAGGCGGAGATCAACAGGCGATTGTCCGCCGAATCCTCGGCCAGCAGTACACGCAGCGATCGTCCGGCCTCCGCCGCGGCGATTTGCTCGGCGGGAAGCGCCTTCTCCTCGGACGTGACCGGTTCGGTGCCGATGCCCAGTTCGGCCGTAAACTTGAAGGTACTGCCGTGACCGAAATCGCTTTCCACCCAGATATCGCCGTTCATCTTTTCCGTCAGACGACGACAAATATCCAGGCCCAGGCCCGTGCCGCCGTATTTGCGGGTCGTGGACGAATCCACCTGCGAAAAACTCTCGAAGATGGTTTCGGTTTTATCGGCCGGAATGCCGATGCCGGTATCGTTCACCGAAAATAGAATGCGCGCCATGTCGTCACGACCATGGACCGAGGAGCGGGAATCGCCCCGGGTGCCGGGCACGTGAAGAATCGCCTTCATGGTGATGCCGCCCGTTTCGGTGAACTTTATGGAATTGCCCACCAGGTTGATGAGGATCTGCCGCAGACGCGTGGGGTCACCCAGCACGCGCCGGGGAAGGTCCGAGGCGAGATCGGTATTGAGAAACAAACCCTTCTCATCCGTGCGAATGCGAAACATGGCCGCCGTGCTTTCCACCAGTTCACGCAGATCGAATTCGATTTCCTCCAGCTCCAGTTGCCCCGACTCGATGCGCGAAAGATCCAGGATGTCGTTGATCAGGCTCTGCAGGGTCTCACTGGCGCGCTTGTATACGTCGATATAGTTCTTTTGTTCGCCGGTCAGGGGCGTTTCGCGCAGGAGTTCGCCCATGCCGATGATGGCGTTCATGGGCGTGCGAATCTCGTGACTCATACTTGCCAGAAAATCGCTCTTGGCGCGACTGGCGGCATTGGCGATGTCCCGTGCTTCGCGCAAGTCCACCGTCATGGCCTCGGCCATGGTTACGGCTCGCAAGCGGGCATTACTAAGTGAATAGATGATTCCGAACAGCAACAGACTGAAAATGACGCCGCCGACCAGCACGAACAGAGGCGAACGGTCCGTCGCCTCGGAATAGCCCGAGGGAATGGAGAAGTAGAGATTCCATTTTTCCCCGGCGATGTTCAGGGTCACGATTTCGGTGTAGGCAACGTCGTCGCCGCCGCCCGACGTATCCAGGGAATAAACGACGCCGCTGCTGAACACGCCGCTCAAGAGTTCACGCATGCTGAAAGTCAGGATGACGAATCCGCGCAGGGCACGACGCCGTTCAGGAACGGTGGCGGGTACGGGACTGGAATTATAGACGGCAAGCACCAGCTCAAAGCCCTCCCGGATACCGCCGAATTGAACCGCCAGGGCCCGGGGCTCGCCGCTGTCACGCGCCTGGTCCATGACCTTGCGTCTGTTTGACGGAGCGCCCTTTTCGTTCAGACCGAGATCCCGCCCCAGTAAGCGTGCCGCGTCCTCGAAGGGATAGACCCGCTCGACGGGAAACTCTTCGCGTTCGCCCTTGCGGACATAGCGCGCGTAGACGATTTCATGAATTCCATGGAAACGCCCGTCGGGATCCATGGTGGCGATGTAGTCGCGCCAGACGGTGTTGCTCACGCGCGGCGTTACGGAGAGAAAGTTACGCAAACCGCGCAGGGCCTCCAGATAGGTCTTAACCTTCAGGCCTACGGTTTCCTTTTCGATCTTGGTACTGACGCTGAAGGCTTCGCGAGACTTCTGCTGGACATTTAGACTGGTAAAGCGCCAGGCGAAAATGGTAATGGCCAGGCAGGCCAGCAAAGTAAGATAGGCCGCGTAATTAGCGCGCAGACCCCGCCAGACTCCCGCAAGGCGTCGACGGAAGGATGACTCCGTTGTGGATGAAGCGCCCATGTAAGATTTTGGGGAACCCCGCGTCAGCTACCCGGTTCGGGCACGGGCAGATTCCCGCCCCCGGGCCGGGCCGGAGTCAGGGGCGCGCCCGGAACGAAGAGCGCGTCCCGCAGGGATTTTTCCAGGTCCAGTTTCGTAAGTTCCTGAAGCTTTTTCATGGCCTCCAGGGATTCCTTGCTGAGCGGTTTGATGGAGTCCGAGTTCAGCTCCGAACCTTGCCTGGTTTTCACTTCCCCTTTGCGACCCAGCACCAGTTTCTGGCCGCGCTCATTGCCCAGCTCCACCTTGCCGTCGAACAACGCGGTAACATTACCCTCGGGAGCCAGGCGCGTCAGGAACTTCGTACCGCGCACACTGACGGTGGCCGTGGGCAGGGTTACGCGTAACTCGGAACCCCGGGAACGAATCTTGTGCAGAAAAAAACCGGCGCGACCCTTTTGCAGTTTAATGCGAGTGCGCTTATTCCGAATTAATTCGGCGATTCGGATTTCGGTTTCCTCGCCGATGCGAATGATGCCCTGCCCCTTGAGAATCACTTCCACCGCGGCTCCGCGCTCGGTCTTGATGACGTCTCCCCTTTCCAGGAAGGCGCCGATTTTCAAATCCGCCGGTTGGCCCGCTCGGACCACCTGCGCCGAGCCGGAGATAAAGGTAACCCGCGCCAGTTTGCCGGCCGCCCGGCGATTACAAAAGGGACCGGTGACGAGGACCAGAGCCACCAGGGCCGCGGTAAAGAGCGTCGGCGCTCCCGCGATCATTCTTCGACGACCGTGCGCCAAGCGCCCTTTGAGACCTTGCAGGTTGGATGCGTACGATTCGGAATGCGCTTTAGATTGCGATTGGGAAAAAGAACGATGCGTGGCCCTGCTCATACAATACCTATCATTACCCCCCGCCCCCGCGGTGTCAATCAAACCCCTCCGCTCCGCGGAAGGGCCATGTACGGGTCGGATTTAGAGGCGTTCCAGAAACGCGGCCGTGCCGTCGGCCCGCACGCGAATCTTGATGGAACAGGAGGGACAGAGGTACGTGCCCCGACGAGCCACGCGTAATTGTTCACCGCACTGCTCGCACTTGATCAAACGGGGCCTGGCGAAAGTTCCCGTCGCCCCTCGTGATTTTTCCGCCGGAGCGTTCCTCGGACGCTGGTCCGCTTCGGACCGCGTCGTTTTCGGCTCACGGCCTTCCCGCTTGTCTCGCTTGTCCTGCTTCTTCGCGGCTCTCGCCTCGGACTTCTTATCGACTTTTCGAGTCGTTG
>CAZGYS010000323.1:0-7401 GCA_964530305.1 uncultured Leptospiraceae bacterium | reverse complement strand
TTATATGCTGCTGTTGGATGACTATGTGACGGAGGGATTTTACAAACCGTATGTCAAGAAATGCCGCGAGTTGGGGGCCTGGTCGCGGGTTCAATGCCTGGCCTCGCCCACCGATGTGATGACGACTTACTCCTTGGTGGACATTCCCGAAACGGAAGCCATGCTGAACAATCCGAACTATTCCCGGATCGTGAGTTCGGCGGCTTGTCTCGCCTCGAAGCCATTGGTGTCCAGTGAGACGTTTACCTGCATGTACGGTTTTCCGGCGACCTATCTGCGTAAAGAACAGACGGCGGATCTGAAACTGGTTGCGGATGCCATGTTTGCACAGGGCGTCAATCACCATTTCTACCACGGAATGCCCTATAATCCGGCTGGGGTGGACAGCATCGACTTCTTTGCGACGACTTATTTTGGACCAGGAGGCAGCCTCGAAGAAGAACTTCCGGCATTCAATGCGTATATGGAACGGGTATCCGGGCTGATGCAGATGGGCAACAGTTATAGTGATGTCGCGGTCTATATTCCGTACGAAGACGGGGTCATGCAAGGTGCTTATCCGAAGGAACGCCCGGCGCGGGCGAATCGCCGTCGGCGAAACCAAAACCAGGCCCCGATGAGCAAACAAATAATCCAGGCCGGGCCATGCAGAGTCGCCGTGAAGCGCCACCAGGGTTCGTAGACGAAGCGCACGACGTGCCGGCCCGGATTCAGGCGAACCGCGCGAAAGAGCAGATGGGCCGCGAAAATGGGCGTCGGGTGATCATTCACGTAGGCTCGCCAACCGGGGAAGAACTGATCCGTGAGCACCAGCACCGATTCGCCCTTGCCGTCTACGGTGATTTCGACCAGTTCCGGCTCGTAGCGCGTGATGCGCGCCGGACGCAGTAGATCCTCGGGACGGCTTCGGTTCGCGGCGATTGGCGCAATTTTTCCTTCGATTAGAATCGTATCCCCGGGGTTGAGTCCGGCCTTCAACAGGCGGGCGCTTTCGCGAAAGGACGACACCGTTCGGATGCGATTGTGCAGAAAGGCCCGGGGCATGGTGTTCGTTAGGCGAAAGGCATGGAGCTCCGCCGCGAAGGGATCGCCGCGGTCCAGATTCAAGAAGGCGGGGACCGGCGGGCGAAGCTTTTGCTCGGACAGGCGAAAGTCGGGCACTCGGGTTGAGGCGATGCCGGCGCCCCGGGTAATGGCGTTGGCGCTGAACTTCTCGAAGGCGCCGGGATGGGATAGGACGTAGCGCACGCCTGCCAATTCCAGCAGGGACGTGTTGTTGGTCTGGGCGTGCACGTCGAAAGGGTCGATGACCAGGGAGCCGAGCCAGGTGTTGATTCCCTCCGGGTCCAGGTTTTCGTGAATCGCCTGGAAATAGAGATAGGAGCGATATGTTCCCTGGGGATCGTAGTAATTCAAGCTGGGATATTCCACTACCATTCCCAGATTGCTGCATGGGAATACGGCGATGTTCTTGCAAATCGTCGTTATGCGTTCATTGCCTGGCGCGGGAAGTTTCGCGTGTATGTTTCGACCGGTTTCCAGGAGAAAAGGCCGCAGGGAACCCGGCGAAGGCAACTCCATCAGGCGCGGGTGAAAAACCAGCGCCGTGGGAACGAGTAGAAGCGCGGTCAGGGCCCATCGCGCCGCCATTTTCGACCCCGGGGTCTCGGTCTTGTCTCGGCGACGAAACTTGCGCGCAATTCCGTGCAGACCCAGCGCGCAAATCAGTCCGCACATGACGGCCACGATGCTCAAGGCCGTATTGGGGTGACGAAAAAGCGAACTGACCGGGTGAAAATTCTTATATATGGATCCAAAGGGCGTCAGGGGGCCCAGGCAAACGAGATAAATGTAAATGAAATACAAGACCAGGGGGACCATCGCCCGACGGCGAAGAGGCAACCAGACGAACGCCGCCGTGCCGGACAGAAGCAGCACGAACAGCATGAGCCCGGGAACCAGGTCGGGGAGCAGAAACTCGGGCGGGTTGAACAAGCTGTGCATAAGGTTAAGCTTGTCCTCCGGGAACGCGAAGATCTGCTCGACGCTGATGGGCTCGAATGCCCGCAACCCTTGCCGCGCTAGTTCGGTCGCGGGTATGAGTGCCGCGGCGCAAAGCAGAGCCGTGATCAGGGCACCCAGTCCCAGCAGCCCGGCGATGCGGGGCGCGCGTCGGCGTTCCGTATTCGGTCGACGTAAGAGTGCCCGTCCCCACTGAACGATCACCATCAAGGCGATGAGCTCCAGAACGAAATAGGAAGCCGGCGGATATCCGCCCAGGACCAGCATGGCCATAATCGGCGCGATGAGAAACACCCGCGCCATGCCGGCCCTTCGGTGGAAGTCCGCCATGACCAGCACGGCGAAGGGCCCCCAGGCGAAGACGGCGTGAATGTTGGCGTGCCAGATCGAAACGCAATAGTGATTGATTCCGGCTCCCGCGAGCAACGCCCCGGCGAACGCGGCCCCCGGTAACAGTTTGAATCTCAAGAACAAGAGAGCCGGCCCGATGAAGGCCAGGTAATAGTGCAAGACTCGCTCGAGGTCCATGCCCTTGTCCGTTCCGAACAGCGCGACCAGGATGCGCAGGGGAGGATAAAAGAAGCGGTGCTGCAGGGTGGCCAGGAAAGGCGTCCCGGCCGCTTGATAGGGATTCCAGAGGGGTAGTTCGCCCCGGTTCAGGCGCGATTCAATATAGACCTGCGCCGGATAGTCGATCTGAAACGAATCATTGCGGGGTTGCATCAATCCCGGTGAATTGACGGAGAGGCCCATGGCGCCCAGCAGGGTGCAGGCCAGTAAAAAGCCCGCCCAGGCGGCGGCCTGAAAATATTTGTTTATGAATATCATGCGTGTGACCGGAGAGATATCCGTCGACTCCCGAGGCGTGTCAATGCTGATTGGCGGTAAATTTTTCATCGCCGTTTGCCTGGGGTCGGGGCGAAAATTTGCTTTCACTCTTTCGACGCGGGCGCTACAATGGAGTGGGGAAGCAGGAGTCGCGCCGGCGTCGCCTGGATGTAAATGGTAGAGTTGTTATGGGCGATAACGGGGGTCTCCGTGACTCTGTGTCTGGTGCTGGCCGCGGTGGCCGGCCGGTTGTGGCTTAGACTTAAGCCCATCAAGCGCATGATTCCCAACCGGGACTGGGTGACGGCCGCCCTGCGCGCCAGCGAAGCTCGTTTTCGGGCCATGAACGAGGCCTCTCCCCTGGGCATCTTCGTCACGGAGCCGGACGGAGATTGCGCCTATACCAACGCAACCTATCAGAATATCGTCGGGTATTCCTTCGACGAACTCCTGGGTACCGGCTGGGTCAATGCGGTCCACCCGGAGGATCGGGATCGGGTTTTTCAGGAATGGTATCAAGCCACGCTTGAGAAGCCCTTTCACTTCGAAACGGTCTATCGCAATATGCACCCGGATGGGCGGACCATCTGGTTGAGCGTGAAGGCCGCGGAGATGAAGGACGACGACCATGAATATGGTTACGTGGGTTCCATTGAAGACATCACCCTGCTGAAGCACGCCCAGATCGAACTGGAAAACTCCGAGCGCAAGTATCGCCATCTGGTGGAGAACTCGGACGATATAATTTTTTCGCTGGATGAGAAAGGCAACTTTCTTACCGTCAGCCAGGCTCTGCGGACGCACCTGGGCCGTAAGCCGGACGAACATCTGAAGACCTCCATTCTGGATCTGGTCTATGCTCCCGAGGGCGAAGACCCTTATACCCGCTACGGCGTACTGGCCGAGCATCTCAAGGAAGTCTGGGAGAAGGCCGGGGTCGCCGAGTTTACCATCGACCTGGCAACGCGCTCAAACGAACCCTATGAACTCAAGGTTCGTTTGGAGCGGATCGACCTGGACGGTACCGCGGTAGTCTACGGCAAGGCTTCGCGCATTACGCAGGACGTGTTGCTCAAGCATTGTCGCAATGAGAAGCAGACTTATGAAATCGGCAACAGCTTCACCCTGGCGGAAGCCCTGGCGCGGCGCTTGACGGCGAAGCTGGCCCACCATCTGCACGCGGATGAACTGGCGGGCATCAAACTGGGCGTACGGGAAATGCTCATCAACGCCATTGAGCACGGGAATCTGGACATCACCTTCGAGGAAAAAACCGCGGCCACTCTGGACGGTACACTGGGCGCCCTGATTCAGGAACGTCGCCATGATCCGTCCCGGCGGGACCGCAAGGTCTTCGTGGACTATGTTCTGCAGCCGGGTCTCGTGGAATTCACCATTCGCGACGAAGGCGCGGGCTTCGATTATCGCGAAATGGAAGTCCGGGACGTGAAGACCAGCAAGAATTTTAAGTTGCTGCACGGGCGGGGCATCGCCCTGACGAAGGACGTGTTCGATACCGTGGAATATCGCGGCAGCGGAAATCAGGTGCTATTGTCGAAGCAGTTCGAACACGTCGGTTCGAGTCCGGACAACTGAAATTTACCCGGCGGCGTTCCCCTTGCCTCCATTATGCCTTGAGGCGACCGACCAGGTTGCCGGCCACGCGCGCGAAGTCCCGGGCGTGTTCGGGGGTGGGCGCGTGTTCCGGAGCGTGCTTGGCGATGTTTCGCAGCCGCGCCAGACGGCGAAAGCGCGCGGCATCGTCGTCCACTAGAATCCCCCGTGTTTCCAGCGCTCGGGCCAGGGCCCCGGGTCCCTCCAGTTCGTCGGGTCGCGGCGGTTCGGTGTTCCGCAGGATACAGTCCATGGCCTCGCTGCTCAATCGGCTCCACGCTTCCATTACCGCGGAGCGCGGGTCGATGCGCGCCAATTTCTCCAGTTGAGCTCGGCGAAAGCGCCGCGTGGATGCTCCCGGTCCGTGGGGGCGTCGCGCGCTTTCGGGCGAGCCGCTTGCCCGGGACGCGGCGGAGGCGGGCGCGTCTTCGCGCCGGAGCAGATGGATTTCGTCGCCGAAGTTGATTTCGCCCCCGGGATACTTGAAATTGCGAATGGCCGGCAGAACGCGCCGAATCTCGTGGCGAAACAGGGCAATGAGCACCATAAGCAGGCCCGGCCAGGCAAGGGTCTTGATCAGATCCTGCGTAAGTTTCAAAATTTCCAGCGCGAAGACGGGCCAGGATATTGTCGGCGCGGGAGGCATGCCGTAGTATGCAATCGCCTCCGGGCCGATGCCAGACATTTATCGCGGGCGATGCCGTAATTTATTTCAAATCTTGCAGCGTACGGCTCCGCGTTGAATCGCCCCCGCTATCGGGAAGGCGCGCGACTCACCGAATCCAGCAGCATGCGCGAAGCGCGATGGGCGTTTTCGTCCAGTTCGCCATGGTAGTAGGAGAACTCCAGCTTCATGGAGAGTTCATGAGGCCGCCCGGGAGCTTCCGTCGAGGGAGCCGACGGTCCGTTGCTTGGGGCTTCGATTCCGGCGCGTTCCCGGATTTGAAGCGCCGCTTCCCGACAAAGTTCCAGGTGTTCGCCCATGCGCGCCAGGGCCTGTTCCGGATTGTTGTTTTCCATCAGGCGGACATGAAGATCCGTAAGGAGGGAGCCCCGGGGCGGATAGGGCGTGTATTCGGGGCGATGCACGGCCGGGGCGATTTTCGCCCACCGGCGAAAGAAAGCCTGCATGTCCTGCTCCAGGTCGAGATATTGCCGGAAGAGGGGCGCTTCCAGCAGGCGTTCCGGTTCGTCGCACAGGCGAAAGATCAAAATGGGCGCGAAGAACGACCAGTAGAAGAGCGTGTCCCAGTACAGCTTGGCCTTGAAGACCTCGGTTTTTCCGAACGCGCGATAATTTCCGCGAAAGGTTTCCAGCAGGCCTTCAGCCATGGCCAGGTAGACGCGATTGAATTGTTCCACGTGTTCCACGTTCAGTTTTCCCAGGAAGTCCCGCTTGATCATGGACGTGGTCATACAATTGGATAGACCGATGAAGTCGATGCCCGGGCTGTAGAGGGGGTCCAGGAAAATACCGGAATCGCCCACGCAAGCCCAGCGGGATTGGTCGAAGACCCGCGCGGATGAATAACTGAAATCGCGCAGTCCGCGAAACTTCCTGGGTCGCTCCCGGGAGAAACGTTCGGCCAGGAGCGGTTCATGTACGCGAAGCCAGTCCAGTGCTTTTTCATAGGAGCCGTAGTTTTTGAACGGATGCAGGGTTTCGTCGGTGACGATGCCGAAACTGGTAAAGCCGCTCTTCAAGACCACCAGCCAGGTCCAGTAGCCTTCGCCGGTCATGAAGTTCGTGGAGCGAAAGCGAATGCCCTCGGGGTCGCGTTCGTGCCAGGGGCCGGGAGCCGCCAGGTCGTTTACGTCCAGCGCGAAGTCGAAATGAAACCAGGCGGCGCTCGCGCGATGAGTGTTTTCGCGATCGTGTCCCAGTAAGCGTTGCAGTTTGCGGCGTCGGCCCAGGGCGTCGATGAGCCAGAGTCCGCGCAAAGTAGTCGTTCGTCCGGTCTCCGTGCTTTCCACCTGGATTTCGTGCATGGTCCCGACCATGGTGGTCGGCGTGATTTCGCGCAGGACGTATCCTTCCAGTAGATCGACGCCTTGTTTCTGGAGGTCGTCGCGCAGTTTTTGTTCCAGCAGGCCGCGATCGATTTGCCAGGAGGGCATGCGGGGAAAGCCGGCCGCGCCGATTTCCGGTCTTTCCACGAGCGGGATTTCGCCTCCGCCCGTGAAAAAGCGCGGCCCGTTCTTGCGCGTATGGGCGCGATCCAATTCGGCCCGCAGGTCCAGAATCTCGGCCAGGTAAAACGCGGCGCCTTCCACCGTGGATTCGCCCACCTTGAAACCGCCCGGAGGCAACGGACGACGGGTCTTTTCAATGACGACGATGTCGGCCCGGGGAACCTCTTTGCGCAATTGCCGGGCCAGGGTCAGGCCCGCCAGACCGCCGCCGCAAATGAGAATGTCGTATTGTTCTTTCGTAGGCTCCTTCATGTGCTCCTTGATGGAGTGGGCGTGCTCGCGCGTTCAACGGGGCGATTTAGCCGAACGTGAAACCCGGCGCGGCGAAAAAAATATGAAGACAATTATAATAGGATCCTATTGACAAATCCGAGGCGTCGGGACGTCAAGGGAATACCCATGCTGGCCCGGAAAATCAACTTTCGCGATCCCGTCTTTTTGAATAATCCTTATCCTCTGTATCGCATATTACAGAGAGATGAACCCGTTAGCTGGAGCGACTCGCTGCAAGGCTGGTTGCTGGTGCGGGCCGAGGACGGCGCGGTCGCCGGACGTAATCCCGAAGTAGGCGAAATTCCCATGCCGCCCGCGCCCATCGCCGCGTACCCGCGCATGATCTCCGGTTGGATGCTGCACAAGACCGGCAGCACCCATACGGAGGCTCGTTCAAGGGTGCGCAAGCCCTTCGCCGGGGAAAGCCTGGCGGCACTGGGGCCTCGTATTGAGAGGATTGTCCATGGTATC
>CAZGYS010000322.1:0-7409 GCA_964530305.1 uncultured Leptospiraceae bacterium | reverse complement strand
CCCCAAAACCCCAAAACCCCAAAACCCCTCAAAACCTTTATTATATTTAAAAATTTAATTCAAATATGAGTAAGCCAATTGATGATACAAAGAAAATCGTTGATCAAATTTGGAAGCAAAAAGGAGCAAGTCGAGTAAGGAAAATTAGGTCTTCTATGCAAAATCGAGATATTTCACCTCAACCTTTTGTAAAGATAAAAGCAAAACAAGACTTAGGAGGTAATTTTCAGAATATAATAATTTATAGGAACAATGTATGCATCAAGTAGAAAAGCATGATCTCGATTTTCGAATGGAATGAGTGCAAAGTTTGGTGCTAAGAATAAATAGAACTTCGCGTATGTCTTCAAAAGTCAATACGACTGCTACAGCAGCAAGATATCATAGCATCAATGCAGGCTTTAAGCTACGTGAAGACATGAGAATTCATAACGAAAACATAAGATTATTAAAACGTTTGCAAGGACAAACTTCTGTTTATAACTATGTTGAGTGGAGACGTGATGAGAGCAAGCGGAAGAAGCTTCTAAAGAATATAAGTACTTTTAAGCCAAGCGCAATATTCCAAAAGCCACCTAAATGTAAATATTCATAATATAAAAGTTTATAAAAATTTAGATAAAGTCAAATAAGCAATTAAGGTTAAGTAGCACATCACCAATGGGTATGAGATACAGCTCAACTAATAAGCATAACACTACCTCATTGCCACATGTAAATAAAAAGATGGTACAACGTAAGAACAGTGTTAGGACAAACAGTAACAAGCGTTTATTTTTCATGAAAGAGAAATATCAGGTTGAAGTAAAAGCTAAATAATATCGTTACAATCTCAGTAAGGCAGCCGAAATCAAAATATACTGATTTTCTAAGTAATTTATGATCTTTAATAAAGTATAGTTAAATTAACCAAAAAGAAGGCAAAAGATCTATTAGAAAATTATTTTGAAGGCAGCTATAAGAAGTTAGCTGAGAATTTACAGATAAAAGATGATAAGCTATTATTGATAGATCCGACTTTTGAAGAAAATAGCAATATCAAGAACTCAACTAAACATAATAATTTTACTTTAAATGCTTTAGAACCAATAAACGAAAACGTGACTAAGGCATCATGAGTTAATAGTGAAAGTCAAACATCGGTAACTCCTAAGGTAACTTTAAAAAATGATGAATAAGATCTTTCAATATAAATATTGCTATTTGGGGTTTTTTGATCACGCTGTCGGAAGTCTTTCTGAAAAAGAACATTGCCGGCAACGTGTTCGAGGATTTCGCTTTTCTCATCGAGGAATCGGCTCCCCCACACTATTTGAATGAAGTCCAGCTCAAGAAATACCTGGCCCTTTTCCAGGAGATAAATAACGTCTTCGCGGAGAGATCGAAATACCGGGAAAAGATAGTCGGCAACCTGGTTTCGGTTTTGCTTTTACGATTGAAGGAGGATTTCCGGGACCGGAGGATTACGGGAAAGCAGGTTCGGTCCTCGCGAATCGTCGGCACATTTAAGCAAAGTCTGGAAAAACACTTTCGAGACCTACGAAAACGCAAAGTTACCAGGCAATACAAAGTGAAGGATTTCGCCGGACAGCAGTTCATTACTCCCGGCTACTTGAACACGGTCGTAAAAAGCCATACCGGGAAATCGGCGAATACCTTGATCAGTGAAAAATGCACGGCGGAGGCCATGACTTTACTAACCCGTTCGGATATGTCCGTTCAGGAAGTGAGTTCCCTTCTGGGTTACGGAGACGCCAGCCATTTCTCAAAGTTTTTCAAGAAACATACGGGACTATCTCCCATTGAGTATCGCAAGCGATGACGGATGGATGCTGAAACGTTACATTTCCGCTTCAAGACCGGGGGTGCGCAGGGACCGCGAGTCGTGCCGGAAAATCGATGCGAGCGAAGGGACTTGAACCCCCACACCTTACGGCACCAGAACCTAAATCTGGCGTGTCTACCAATTCCACCACGCTCGCGTCAATACTACGATGGCGACACTTTTTACAGGACGCCTCCCGCCGCACATCGACATGGTCCGAATTGCGGCGCTAACTAGCCGCAAAAGCGCGAAGCGCGAGTTGCGGCGCTAACTAGCCGCAAAAGCGCGAAGCGCGAGTTGCGGCGCTAAACAAAGCAAGGGCGAGTGACGGGGATTGAACCCGCGACCACTAGAGCCACAATCTAGTGCTCTACCACTGAGCTACACCCGCCGTGTAACTAAAACTCTATCCATCGCCTTGCGCGAATCGCAAGACTCAAACCATTGCGCCGGCAAATCGAGCGAAGCGCGAGTTGCAGTGCTAGCCGGAAGCACGCCAGGGAGGACTCGAACCCCCGACCCACTGCTTAGAAGGCAGTTGCTCTATCCAGCTGAGCTACTGGCGCATCAAAACCGCAATATCAAAATTTCAGTAACCGAAATTTTAACGGACGCGGCGCCCAACCGGTTGCAGCGCCGCTCTCGAACTCAACAAGAGAGGGCCGTCATCCCGGGGCATCGGGATGATTGGATTTGAACCAACGACCCTCTGCTCCCAAAGCAGATGCGCTACCCCTGCGCTACATCCCGTAGTTGCGGGAAATTTCCCGAAGCAGGCAAGATATTGGACGAGGGGACCCACGTCAACTCTTAAAAACCGGACGGAAAAGTATTACGGGGCAGGATTCAGCCGACCCGGAGTATGGACGATAATCAGCCTATGAGCCGATCGCCTTTATGGGAAAGCCTCGGATTACTCCGCTCGAAAGCCGAGGACGAGAACCTGGAAGTCCTGAAATCCATCCCGGTATTTTCGGACGTGCCCGAGAAAGGCCTGCGCATCATCCGCTCCCTGTTCCACATCCGCCAGTACAACGAAGACGAGCATATCTTCCGTAGCGGCGAGCCCGGAGTGGGCATGTACATCATTCTGGAAGGCAGCGTGGAAATCTATCGTTCCGAGGAGAATATCTACCGTGAATACGCCGTCCTGTACGACGGGAACTTCTTCGGAGAAATCGCCCTGCTGGACGACCTCCCCCGAACGGCTTCGGCTCGAGCGCGATCCTACTGCACTCTGCTGGGATTTTATCGCCCCGATTTGCTGGATCTGGTGCGGAGAAATCCGCCGCTGGCCAATGCAATTCTCATGAACATCGCGCGCTTGATTGGTCGCCGTCTGGTGAGCACGAACATGGAGCTGGAGAAATTGAGTATTCAGCTGGAAACCCAGAAGCGTCGCTCCGGATCCGTGTTGAAAAGAGCGGGCCGTAAGCGAGAAGATTAAGCCGTCGCCGATCCGGCGTGCGGGTTCAAAAGCCCGGGCTCAAGCCCCGCCCTGCTCCCGAATCTGGGGCATCTCTCGAAACAGAAACGTTTTATAGCGGTCGTGAACCTGGATGATGTGATCCAGGGAGGAACAGAACTTCACGATGGAACGGATGAACTCGTACTTATTACGATCCACTACCCGGCCCTGATCATCTTTTTGCTCATCCAACAGAGCTCGAATTTTCCCGAAGAAGAGCGCCCGCACCTCGGAGTCGTAGCCCGATTTGCTGTAGCGATACGCGGCCAGTTCCTTGATGAAGCCGTCCGCGTATTTATAAAAGTACTCAACGTCCGACTCCAGGCGCTCCCGCTCATCGGGCGCGAACGTACTGATGTAGTTGCGCAGCAGCGTCAGGCCCGCGGCTTCCCGGGGGTCTCCGGTACGTTCCAGAGCCACCTGGTAGAACTCCGTCTCCATGCTGATGGTACAGAAATCACGCCAGGTCTCGACGCTGGTTTCCACGGTATTGAGTTGATCGATCTTCAGGGTGCTTGCCTCGTGAGCCGGTTCATGGGGCGCGATTCGCTTTTCATGGCGAACCGACTCGGTCGCTCACAGGCAGTTAAATCCATTGAAGCAAATCTTCAACCAAAATTCACATCCGGGCTTCCGACTTTTGGTTTGACAAGCGATGGGACCGAGAAAAAAAAGAGGCCATGAGTATAAGAACCACCATCTCCTCCATTCTGGTATTATCTTTCCTGTCCGCCACCGGCATGAACGCGGCCGACTCGGACAAAACCAAGGACGAAATCAAGGACAAGGCCAAAACCGAGATCAAAAAGGAAATCGAGAAACGCCTTCCTTCCGAAAGCGACAACACCGACACCCTGCTGACTCAGCTGGACTCCACCGAGCCTCTCGTTCAGATTGCGGCCATCCGTGCACTGGCGGCCAAAAAAGAAGAAAAGGCCAACCCCAAGCTGATTAGCCTGCTGGAAACCAGCAAGGACCGCGGCGTTCTCTGGAACAGCGCCCGCGCCCTGGGTGTAATCAACGCTCAGAAAAAAGGCCCGGCTACGGACGCTCTCATCAAAGTCGCCACCGCCTCGAAATACAAAACCGTGCGCTACGCCGCCGTATTGAGCCTGGCCAGCATCGGAGACGATTCCAAGAAAACCGAACTGTGCGGCGTCCTGAAATGGACCCTGCAAGATGAAAAGTCCGACGATGAATTCGCCAAAGACCTGGCCAAAAAGCTGGTTGAGAAAAGCACGCTGATCAAATGGAAGTGTGACATCTAATTCGTTCGACTAAATCACTAAATCAAGTCGATTCGTCGACGTCACAATTCAATCGCCGGGACCTCTCATGAGGTCGCCGGTAGATTGATGCGAAACTCGCAGTATTTATCTTCCTGAAAGGCAATCGACAGACTGCCTCCCGCTTCTTCCACCCGCTTCTTGATAATGTCCATACCCATGCCGCGTCCGGCGTGCATACCGGCCGACTCCGCCGTGGACATACCCGTCTTGAAAATCAACCGCGCCAGCGCCGCGCGGTCCATGGCGTCCACCTGTTCATCGGTGTAGCGACCGGACGTCCGCGCTTTTTCCCGCAGCTTCTCCACCTGAAGCCCGCGTCCATCGTCGCGATAGACGACCTTGAGCACATCGCCTTGACTTTCGCCGCGGATCTCCAGGCGCCCCTCCTCGGCCTTGCCCAGGCGAGCACGCTCCTCTCCACTCTCCAGACCGTGTGAGATGGAATTGCGAATCATCTGCACGAGCACGTCCCGCAGCAGGCGCCGGCGCTCGCGGGTGAGAGCCTGGGGCGGAAAGGCACCGGTATCGAAGTGAATCTTCATGCCCTTCTCCCGGGCGAGTCGCATGGCCAGTTGCTCCAGGTTCTTAAAGAAAGCCTGGCCGCCCGCGCCCGATTCCAGGTTTTCCTGAAAGGACTTCAGGCGGGCCACCCATTCGCCCAGGTCGTCGCGGAGATTCTCCAGCACGCGAATGTGGACTTCCAGCGCGATGCGCGATTCAATGGTGACGTCTTCGCCGCCTTGCAGGGCGGCTTGAATTTCCGCGATGCGATTTTCCGCGCGGTGGGTTTGCTCCGCCAGGAAATCAAGACCCAGCAGTCCCGAGTTCCCCTTGAGGGTATGCATGCGCTGAAAGATTTCCTCCAGCACCGGCGCGCCGCCCTCTTCCAGGCGCCCGACAAGACCGCTCATCTCTTCCAGTTCCCGGTCCAGTTCCTCGATGAAGTCGGCCAGGTCCGCCGGGTTCACCCGCAGGATGGTATAGACCCGCTCCATGGCGATGCGGCTCTGCTCCCGGGTTTCCTCCAGTTCTCGCGCCAGTTCGGTTTCACTGGTGACGTCCCGCACCGCGGCCAGCAGTTGTTTGACCTTGCCTTCGCGCTTGATGCGATGAAAGTAAAACTGCAGGTGTTTGAAATCGCCGCCGGCGAACTCCAGGCGAATCATGCGCAGCGGGTTCAGCTTGTTTAGAAAGCGGGCGTTCTTGCCGCCCTGAAACATGAGTTCCAGATATTTACGCAGGCTGGCGGCGGTATCCTTTTCGATGATGCCCTCCATGAGACCCATGAAATTCGCCCCGCCGGGATTATCCAGGCGCAGAATCGTCTCCAGTTCCCGGGAATACTGAGACCCGAGCACGATATCGTCGCCGCGCATGCGCAACAAAAACAGGCCGTCGCCCACGGTACGCAGGATGTCGTCGGTTTCCGATCGAGCTTCCCGCAACTCGGAGTTCCGATCGGAAATTTGCTCCAAAGCCTGGTTCAATTCCCGGGTGCGATGTTCCACCTGGTGCTCCAGGTTCTCATTAAGGTCGTCGGCCTGGTTATGGACGCGCGTAAAGCGATTGGCCAGCACCGCGGCGATACCCGGTAAAAACAGGGCGAAGGCGAATCGCGAAATCAAAGGCGTCGGCAGAAGTTCTTGAATCACGAGAATATCATTCACGGCCGAGCTCAAAAGGATCACGATGCCGCCGATGAGCCAACCCGCGTCCGGACGCTTCCGATACAGGGCGCGCGAAATATAAAAGATTGCGTAGGGAAAAATCAACAGGGCGCTGAGTTGCCAGCCGGTCAAAAGAAACGTAATTAAACCATAGGGCAGAAAAAATACCGCCAGGGCCATGAGCCCGTGCACCGTCATGACGCCCAGGGCGATGCGTGAATGCTTGCCCTCGAAAAAAGTGGAGAGAAACAACAAGAACGGACCGGGCAGTAAGAACAAAAGTACGTGTTCCACGCGAATACGCGTGAGGACCGCGTCCTGGAAAATCGCGTCCCGGGTGCCGGTGGTAAAGATCCAGTACAGGGAAACCAGTACGGCGAACAGACCAAAGTAGAGATTGTACTTATCCCTCGGCCGCCGGACGAATAACAGCAGGTGATACAAACCGATTACAAAGTAAATCCCCAGCAACACCAGGGACGTAATCTCATTGCGATAGTATTCGCCCAGCACCACGGACGAGGCCCCCATGCGCATCTCGGGTCCATAGACGTGCACGGGATAATCGCCGTTCGTGTAGAGGCCGTACTGGATGAAGTTTTCGCCGGGGCGAAAGGCGGCGGCGGGCACGTCCCCGAGAAAGGGTCTGTAGGAACCGGTGGTATAGGGTTCCGTCGTACCGACCTCACCTACCAGGGTACTGTTGACGTAGATGCGCGCCACGTCGGCCAATTGTCCCGTGCGAATGGAAACCGGCACGCCCTTGCGGACCAGAGCCATCACGTCGGCGGGCACCGGACGTCGGACAGTGAGCCAGCCGCGGTAATCCTTGAGCTCGGGCAGCTCATCCAATTGGGCGGGAATTTTGATGCTCTTGAATTTTCCGGCATCGCCCTGAGGCGCTTCCAGCGGCGCGCCCCGGCGATACTCCCAGGTCCCGGTCAGATCCGTACCGGTGACCGCTTCGCCGCAATGCAGACTTAATACGGCGAGACCAACCGCGAAAATCGCGGCCGACGCCCGCATCATTCTTCTTCCTCGAATAATTCGTCGAAGGCATCCTTGATTTGCTGAGCCGTGAAGGGTTTGTTCAAAAAGCCGGCGGCGCCCTTCTCCATGGCCGTCAGGGACGTCATTTCATCGGCCAGGGCGGTGATCAC
>CAZGYS010000321.1:6267-7453 GCA_964530305.1 uncultured Leptospiraceae bacterium | reverse complement strand
CGCCGGAAAATCGGGGCTGATTGGGCGCAAGCTGGCGGCCACGTTCTCCTCCACGGGTACGCCCGCCTTTTTCCTGCATCCGGCGGATGCCCTGCATGGGGATCTGGGCGCCGCCGCTCCGGGAGACGTCATGCTGCTTTTGACGCGCAGCGGCGAATCCGAGGAACTCATCAGCATGCTGGGCGTCCTGGAGCGCATGGAGATACCCATCATCTCCATTCTGGGCCGCGCGAAATCCAGCGTCGGACGCATGTCGAAAGTGATCATCGACGCGGGCGTGGAGCACGAGGCCGCCGCGCTGGATCTGGCGCCCACGGCTTCCTCCACGGTGGCGCTGGTTTTAGGCGATGCGCTGGCATCCGCCACGGCCCAGTTGCGCGGCTTCCAGAAAGAGAACTTCGCGCTGTTTCATCCCGGCGGTCAACTGGGGAAACGGCTCTCCTTCAAAGTCGAGGATTTCCTGGTACCCGAACGCAAGGTGCCGGCCGTGAACATTCACTCCGACATGCGCGAACTGCTGGAGCTCTCCACCGAAAGCAATCTGGGCGCGGTGCTCGTCACCAATGGCGACGGCACGCTCAAGGGCATCGTCACCGACGGCGATATTCGCCGGGCCATCATCAAGTACGGCAACATCCTGGAGCGGGACATTCCCACCATCATGACCGCCGATCCCATTTGCGTGCATGTGGACACCAGTGCCGTGGACGCCCTGAAGCTCATGGAAGACCGACCGTCGCAAATCAGCGTGCTGCCGGTCATCGATCGCGAAAATCGCCCGCTGGGTCTTTTGCGCCTCCACGACATCGTGCGCGCCGGGCTGTAGGCGTCGCGTCACGGCGGCATGCTGATCGGATTCTAAACGCCGTCGGGCAGGAACGTAAGGGGAGAGCAAGTGGCTTGACGGGGCGATGGGTTTAAACAGGATTTCTCCATGAGCTCGAGATTCGTTGTCTTTGCCGTCACCTTTTTCCTGTGGTTGGGTGGGGCCTTTCTCGGTCTGGCCTTCACGATCTTCTGGGCTCCGGGCGGGGGCATTCCGTACTTCGCCGGGTTTTTCATGTTCCCCTTATCATTCATGCTGGGCATGACCTTCTGGCAGGGACTGGGAATCATGGCGGAACTCATTCGGTGGATCTTTCGCGTGAAAACGCCGAGACCGAAGGACCTGGAAGGCGAGGCAATA
>CAZGYS010000321.1:0-6228 GCA_964530305.1 uncultured Leptospiraceae bacterium | reverse complement strand
GTTGTTCGCGCCGTTCTTTATTTGTCCGCCCATGGGAGTCATCGTCTACTTGTTCGGCCCGGACACGCTGACCTTCTGGAAGACCATTGGGGCCTACACCGCGGCGGGCCTGGGCTACGGGCTGGTCTGTTACATTGCCGCGCGCAATGGAGTCATCGCCATCATGAGCTTCGAGGGCGAATCGTATTGACGTCGCCGTTTGGGCTTGACGGCGATTTCGGCGCGCGGGCCAATTCCTCATGTTCTTTGTTCAGTTAATCATTTCAGCCGTTCTGTTCCTGGGCGGCGGATACGGCGGCCTGCGGTTTGCTCAGTGCATCGCCCCGGATTCGGCTTTCGCGAGCCTCTCCGGCTTTACCATGCTGCCCCTGGCTTTCATCTCGGGCATGATTGCCTGGCAGGGTTTCGCGATTATCGCCATGCTGTTCGGCGCGAAGAGTAAGCAAACCGACGGCGGCGAAGTACCCCCCGGAAGCATTGGTTTGTTGATTGCGTCCATCGTAGTATGCGGCCTGGCGGGCGGTATCGTCTGGATGTTTAATGCGTCCACCACGGATCTGGTGCCTGTGCTGGGTAAATTTCTGGGCGTGGGCGCCGGCTACGGCGCTCTGTGCTGGATCCTCGCGCGGGTCGGGCTCCTGCCCATGATGGAGAGCTGAACAATGAAAAACTGAACAGGGTCAAACCTCGGCTTAACTTTTTCGAGCCCCCGACGATACTATGGTCATGGGCGCTCGAATCACCGGTAAGCTTGGCGGGTCTTTTGTCGGCTTGCTGCTGTTCATTCATGGGGGCCTCGCGGCCGGGCCTCTTGCCCCTTTCAGCCATTCCTCGGAACGGTGGCCTGAACTCATTACGTCGCCCGCGGCGCATTTTGAAGGCGCGGACCGGAGTTTGCAAGCAATCGGTCGGCTGGTCGAGCTCTCCACTCGCAAGGCTTCGGGTACGGCGAAGGCAAGCGCGCGTCTGCGTGAACTGGTAAACACGGTTCGCGCGCCGCGGCGATTCCTGGACGGCAAGCAGAAGGAAATCTACGCTCCCAATTGGCGTTACGAATGCAAGGCGGCATGGCGAGATGCCTGGAACATGTCCGCTTGCGTTCGCGAGTTCGCGTACAGGCGTCACCTGCGGTTGGTGCTGCGCAAGGAACAGCCCCGAATTACGAAGACTCTGAATTCAGCCCTGAAGGAACTGGACGGGGTGTCGTTGGCGGAACGGGATGGGGCCTGGCGGGATTTGTTGGAGCTGACGCTGCGCTGGAAGATTGCCCATGATATGTCCGAGGGATATCTTCCGAACTCAATTCCGCTCTTGCGTCGTTATCTTCGTCTGCGTAAAAATTCGGCCGAGGCTCATCGCCGCCTGACGGCATGCCATGAATTTATCGTCGAAATGATCCGCAAGTATCGCGTAGGGACTCCCGAGGACCTGGTCCGTCATCGCCGCTTCGCGGATATGCATCGCGTCCTGCATGGTCGCTTGCGCAAGAAATCGCCGAGCTCATAAATCGCGTCGGAAGTTTATTGACACTTCCCAGGCCCGGGGGCTCCCTGATAGCGTGAAAACACTCGGTCGTTTTATTCTTCAATCCATAATCCTGATGTGCCTGTTCATCGCCGGGGCCGTCGGCGGGCGCTATCTGGGCGCCACATTCGCGCCTTCGTCGACGCCCGCTGTCTGGTCGGCCACGTTGATGCTGCCGGCCTCCCTGGTTCTGGGCTCGGTTTTCTGGCGCGGTTTGTCCATTTTGTTTTCGGTATTCAAGATCATCGGCATGATCTTCGGGGCGATTTTCCGGGCCATCGCCGGCAAGCCCTCCGAGACTCCGGGAGACGACAAGCCCTGGCACGCGGGCCCCGGCGCCGCCGCGCTTATCATCATGCCGGTGATTATCGCCTCCATCACGGGCGCCGTCATCTATGCGCTGGTGGACAAGGTGGAGCCCATCGCCAATGCCTGGTTCGCCGGCGGCGGACTGATCTACGGGTTGGTTGTGTATCTCTTCGCGCGACTGCGGCTCCTGCCCATGGGAGAATCCATCGTTGAGTTCCGGTCCTAACCGCGCTCGGCCGTTCGCTGTTGCCTTATTGCTCTTGGCGTCGGCGGGAATCGCCTGCGCGTTATGGGCTTGCCGACCCCTGTCCTCGGAGCCTCCGCCGCGCGGCCTGGTGGATCTTCGCCGGGTCGTGCCGGATGCGCTTTACGATATTCGCTATGCGACGAAGAACAATTTCACCGGAGAAGTCCTGGACGGTTACCGAGCGCCCCGAGCTTTCATGCGACCGCGCAGCGCCCGGGCCCTGGCGCGCGTTCAAAAAAATCTAATGCGTCGCGGACTACGGCTGAAGATCTTCGATAGCTATCGACCACTGCGGGCCACACGGCATATGATTCGCTGGGCGCGGCAAACCGGCCGAGGGCATTTGCTGGGAACCTATTTGTCGAGCCGCGCGCGCAAGTCCCGGCGAACGGGCCATGAATGCGGCAATACCGTCGACCTGACCCTTGTGGACGCCGCGGGTCGCGAATTGGACATGGGTACGCCTTTCGATGAGTTCACGCGAAGGGCCAACACGCGTAACGCGAAGGGGCGAGTATTGCGCAATCGCCTGCTGCTCAAGAAAGCCATGGCGGCGGAGGGGTTTCGCAACTACCACCTGGAATGGTGGCACTATGTGTATACGCGGGATCCGGGCCCCGCGCGGGACGACGTCGTTCGTTGACGTCGCCGCGCGGATAATTGAAGGCCGGCACCGGGCCTCGTCGAGACCCGTGTCTGGCCGGGGCGCTGGTTATTCTCCCGGAGGCGGGGGCAGATCCTTGCCGGGCGGCGGCGCTACGGGATCTTTTTTCTTAGGATCGGTTTTGCTCGGGTCTTTGGGATCGGTGACATCGCCTTTATTGGTCGGCTCGTCGACGGGCTTGCCGGCCGCCGGGGCCTTGACGCCTTCAATGGCGATTTCATTCAGGCAGGTGTCTCGGTATTTCGCGCCCTGGTGAACCGAGCCGATTACGAACTTAATGCTTTCGGCGGTGACCGGCGTGGGCAGGTTCACCGTCTGGAAGCCGGCTTCATCCTTGAGCTTAACTTTCACTCCGTTTACCAGGAGCTTCTTAATGCGATTGCTGGCGGCGTATAGTTTCGGGTCCCCGGTGCCGTTGCGGACGCGAAAGGTCGAGAGGGTAACGGATTCGTCGAAGGTAAGCGTGAATGATTCGCCCAGGCCGTTATTGGCTTTACCTTCGCACCAGTAGGCGTTGCCGCCGTCCATGAGATTGGCCACGCCGTGGGTCTTGCCGCCCTTCTCCAGGGAGCTACTGGCCGTGATGCTTTTGAGAGTGGCTTCCGAGGGCGATGTGCCCGAGCCCGAGTTCGTGGTGCCGCCCGCCGTGCCGCCGGGTTCGTCCGCGGCTTTCTTGCAAGCGCCGGTGCCGGCCGCTCCGAAGACGGTCAGAGCTGATATTATAGAGACTAGAATACGTGTGCGCATGTGTTACCAACTAGATTGAGAGATGGCCCGAAACGTGGCCTACGCACGTTCGACGACAAGTTCTTTTCCTTGTATGCCCAAAAAACAGGCAAATCCTCCTTCTGTTTAGTACATTGCCCAATTACCCCCTTTTCAAAATCATGGTCAAAAAGCATGCTTCAATATAGGAGCAGTAGCTTCGAATATATACATACTAACTCATAATCGATACGGATAGAAAGATGATAAGAGAACCTTCCTTCGAATACGGCGATTACGTCGACAATGACGCGGCGGATGAAAAGTCCCTGCGTCCCGCGGTGCAGGGCATGTATGATCCCGCGCTGGATCACGATTCCTGCGGTGTGGGTTTCATTGCCCATGTCAAGGGTGAACGCTCCCGTCGCGTGGTGGACCTGGGTCTGCAGGCCATGTGCAATCTGGAACACCGGGGTGCCGTAGGCGCGGACCCCCGCACCGGTGACGGCGCCGGCATCATGATTCAGATGCCCTATGAATTCATGAGTCGCGTCACGAAGGATATCGGCATTACCCTGCCGGAGCCCGGTAAATACGGTGTTGGTTTCATCTATCTGCCCCAGCAGCAGGCCGTGCGGCAGTCCATTGAAACCCTGATCGAAAAAGTCATCATCGACGAGGGCCAGGAGTTCCTGGGCTGGCGCGATGTTCCCACGGACAACGACGTCCCCGGGGAAGGCGCCAAGCTCACCATGCCGGTCTTTCGCCAGTGCTTCGTGGGCGCCAGCGATTCCATCAAGGACGAAGAGGAATTCGAGCGTAAGCTGTATCTGATTCGCCGCGTCATCGACCGTCGCGTTCGCGCGGAGTATAAAGTCGACCGCAGCCGCTACTACGTTGCGTCTTTCTCATGTCGCACCATGAACTACAAGGGCATGTTGCTGGGCTGGCAACTGGAGAAGTTCTATCCGGACCTGCTGGCCGAGGACATGATCTCCGCGCTGGCTCTGCACCACACGCGTTTCTCCACCAACACGTTTCCCCAGTGGGACCTGGCGCATCCGTTTCGCATGATCGCCCACAATGGCGAAATCAATACCGTGCGCGGCAACATGAACTGGATGGCCGCGCGCCAGATGATGATGGAATCGCCCCTGTACGGTAAGGACTTGAAGCGCATGCTGCCCATCATCATGGAGGGCCAGAGCGATTCGGCCACCTTCGATACCGTGCTTGAGCTGCTCTACATGGGCGGCCGCAGCCTGCCTCACGCGGTCATGATGATGATCCCCGAGGCCTGGTCCAAAAACGATCTCATGGATAAGGAACGCCGCGCGTTCTACGAATACCATGCCACCATCATGGAACCCTGGGACGGTCCCGCCGCCGTAGCATTCACGGACGGCAAGGTCATCGGCGCCACGCTGGACCGAAACGGTCTACGCCCCGCCAGGTACATCGTCACGAAGGACGATCTCGTGGTCATGGCTTCGGAAGCGGGTGCGATTCCCACCGAGCCCATGGACATCGTAATGAGCGGACGTCTCCAGCCCGGTAAGATGTTCCTCATCGACCTGGACGAGGGCCGCATCATCGACGACGAAGAGATCAAGGGCCAACTGGTTCGCAATCAACCCTATCAGAAGTGGGTGGACGACAACATGATTCGCCTGGCGGACCTGCCGGTGCCGGGTTTCGTGCACCAGCCGGATCACGCCACTATCCTGGAGCGACAGCGCGCCTTCGGTTATACCAATGAAGACCTGTATCTCTTGATGCGCCCCATGGCCGTCAATGGAGAGGAGCCCATCGGTTCCATGGGTCAGGACGTGGCCTTGCCGGTGCTGTCCGAAAATCCCCAGCCCCTGTTTCGCTACTTCAAGCAACTGTTCGCGCAGGTGACGAACCCGCCGGTGGACGCCATTCGTGAGGAGCTGGTGTTCGAGCTGACCACCTACATCGGTCCCGAGGGCAATCTGCTGGAGGAATCCGCGGGGCATGCTCATCGCCTCGAGCTGGAGCACCCCGTGCTCGGCAACATGGAGCTGGAGAAGATTCGCAACATTAAAGAAGGCGATTTGAGCTCCGTTACCATTAATATTCTCTTCGATCCCAATGAGAAGCACGGCATGCGCAATCGCCTGGATCAGGTGTGCGACGAAGCCGCCGACGCCGTACGCAAGGGCGCCAATTTGATCATCCTTTCGGACCGGGGCACGGCGAAGAACATCGCCGCCATTCCCAGTCTGCTGGCCGTGGCCGGGGTGCATCACTTCCTGATTCGCGCCGGCCTGCGCACGAAGACCGGCATCATCATCGAGAGCGCGGAGCCGCGCGAGGTTTCGCACTTCGCTTTGCTGGTGGGTTACGGAGCCAATGCCATCAACCCGTATCTGGCCTTCGAGACTTTCGCGGATTTGATTCGCGAAGGCGTCATCCCCGAGGTGAAGGACTACAAGGAAGCCAAAAAGAATTACATTAAAGCCATCGGCAAGGGCCTGTTCAAGGTCTTCAGCAAGATGGGCATCAGCACGCTGCAATCCTATTGCGGCGCGCAGATCTTCGAGGCCGTGGGCCTGGACAGTGAGCTGGTGAACAGCTACTTCACCGGCACGTCTACCCGCGTCGAGGGTCTGACGCTGGAAATGCTGGAAGAGGAAGTGCTGCGTCGTCATCGTCGGGCCTACGACCCGACGCACATTCCGGGGCGATTGGATCCCGGCGGCGTACACCATTTCCGCAAGCACAGCGAAAACCACCTCTACAGCCCCATGTCCGT
>CAZGYS010000320.1:0-7476 GCA_964530305.1 uncultured Leptospiraceae bacterium | reverse complement strand
CCCAGCTTGCGCAAGAGCAGGTCGACGACCGTTTCGGCCAGGGCGCGAGAGGTCGTATACTTTCCGCCTTCAATGGTCAGGAAGCCCTCGGGTCCGCCCGCTTCGACGGGGTCCAGGATTTCGTATCGCCGTGAGGCATTGTAGACGTCGTTCTTCGCGTTGTTCTGCTCCACCAGCGGACGCAGGCCGCCGTAAAAATGCAGAACATCCTCGCGCTTAATACGAGCCGCGGGGTAGGCTCCGTTGATGTCGTTGATGAGCCCGGCGATGTGTTCCTCCGTTACGCGAAACGCATCGGGGCTGTCGCCGTATTCGCTGTCCGTGGTGCCGATAATGCTGTAGCCGCGCCAGGGCAGCACGAAGATATGTTTGCGGTCCGGCGTCTCCAGGCCCAGGGCCGTATTGCCCGGCAGGATGGACCTGGTAATGATGTGAATCCCCAGGGAGCGAACCAGGTTGTGTTGCTTGCCGCCTTCCAAAAGCGATAGCATTCGATCCGCCCAGGGACCGGAGGCGTTCACGGTCATGGCCGCGCGAATTTCATGTTCGCTTCCGGAAATCGCGTCGCGAACGCGAACACCCTTGACGCGCGCCGGAGCTCCGTCCTGGTCGCTTTCGCGCAGGAACGAAGTTACTTCGGCGTAGTTGGCAATGTCGGCGCCGCGTTCGGCCGCGCTCATGAGAAACTCCAGGGTCAAACGCTCGGGAGAAGTCATCTGGCAGTCGTGAAATACGATGGCGCCCTTCAAGTCGGGATCGTCCACGCCCGGGGCCTGGGCGGCGGCTTTCTTTTTACTCAACCACTTAAAGCCGGGGATGCGCGGGAAGCCCTTCGGCAGGCGATTGCGATCAAACGAAAGCATGTCGTAGAGGGAAAGCCCCGCCAGCATTTGCGCCGCCGTGGAGCGCTTGTACAAGGGCATCATGATGGGCAGGGGCTGCACCTGGTGGGGGGCGATGCGTTGCCACACGCGCCTTTCGCGCAGTGATTCGCGCACCAGGCCGAATTCCAGGTTCTTTAAATAACGCAGGCCGCCGTGAATCAGTTTGGAGGAGGCCGCGCTGGTGGCGTGGGAAAAGTCCGCCTTCTCCACCAGCGCAACACGCAGACCTCGCAGGGCCGCGTCCCAGGCGATGCACGCCCCGCTGATGCCCCCGCCGACTACGAGCACGTCGTATTCGTGCTCGGACATTTTTAGCAGGTTTCGTTTCAACATTTGGTTCGCCTCCAGGTCCGCGCGTCGTTCGGCGCGCGCGACTTGCGTTTACTTTTTCAGGCCCAGCATGGAACCGCCCGGATTCATGATCCCGGTCGGGTCCGTGTAGTCCTTGACCGCCTGGAGAATGCCCAGGCCTGTCGCGCCGACTTCGCCCTTCATCCAGGGCGCGGCCAATCGCCCTATGCCGTGGTGATGGGAAAGAGAGCCCTTGTGTTTGTGAATGGTATCGATTAGTCCCTTGTGGAATTGTTCGAAGTCCTTGAGCTCATTGCCCTTGTTCATGGGCGACATAAAGATAAAATAGAGCATGGCGCCGTTCTCATAACAGTGGGAAATGTGCACCAGGCAGTTGGTGTTTTCGCGGCTCTTGATGTAGGCGCGGGTGTTGCTCCACAGGCCGTGCAGGTTTTCCCAGGTGACGGACGTTTCCACGGTATCGATCATGATGCCCATGTCCATCATGGGATCCCGCAGGTAAGCGCTGGAGTAGCGCTGCTCCAACCATTTTTCCACCGGCGAACGGCCCGTGGAAAACGCGCCGTACTTGCGCGCCACCTTCTTGATCTTACGCGCGACGAAGTCGGTGTAGTCCTTGTCTCCCTCGACGATGACGTGCATCAGGGAGCGTTGCATGTCCTTGTAGCCGGTCAGGTTCAGGAACTTGTCCGCCAGACCGCCTTCCATGCCGGCCATGCGAAACGATATCGAAGTCTCCTCCGGATCCTGCACGCGAAAGAAATGCGGTTTACCGAATTCGCCCTGCATGATTTCGCGCATGGCGTTTACGGCCGATTCGAAATCCTTGAACATGTAGGAGGCCAGCTCCGAGTTCTCGGGGCGAAAGGGGCGAACCTTCATGGTAATTTCGGTGATCACGCCGAAGATGCCCTCGGAACCCACGATGAGTTGATCCAGATCGGGACCGATGGACGCGGCGGCGTAATCGCTGGTTTCCAGCACGCCGTTGGGAGTCGCCACGCGCATGGACAGCACCATGTCGGCCATGGTGCCGTAACCGGTGGAAGCCTGACCCGCGCCTCGCGCCGCGGCCCAGCCGCCCACGGTGGAGAATTCGAAACTCTGGGGAAAGTGACCGCAGGTATAGCCCCTTTCGTTCAGGTATTTTTCCAGGTCCGGCCCATACATGCCCGGCTGTACGGTGACGCTTTGATTGATTTCGCTTAGATGGACGACTTCGTTCATGTGACGCGTAAGCGCGAGAGCGATGCCGCCCTTGTGAGCTTCCAGGGCCCGGGTCACCGAACTGTTGCCGCCGAAGGGAACCACGGCGATTTTCTTCTGGCGACAAAGTTTAAGGATGCGATTGACGTCGGATTCATCGCGCGGGCTGACGACGGCGTCCGGCGGATTGTCGATTTTCCCCATGCGCATACGCATGATTTCGCCGTAGAACTTGCCGTGGGAATGGGAAGCGCGCGCGTCGTCGCTCACGTCTACGTTTGCGACCCCCACGATGGACTTCAGGGATTTGACGTTGGCCGCGGAGAGTCTGCTTTTCTTGCGCAGCTTCACGGGCATTTCGCCGGAGAGATGGGCGCCGTTCAAGTCGGCTTCGCTCAGATCGAAGTCCTGTTTCAACGCGTGGACGACGTGGTCCTTGAGTTTTTCATCGTGATCGGGATTGCCCCATTTTAGAATTCGGCGGTAGGTCGTTTCGCTCATTATTTGCTCCTTGGATGATTACGGTCGGCTCTTGTTTGGTTTTTGTATTTTCTTTCTACGGCGATTCGCCCTTGTTTCAGTCTTTTTCCGGTTCCTTGCCGCCCGGCGTTAGAAAGCCCTTGAGCAGTACGCGAAGAACCAGTTCGCGGTATTCCTCGATATCCTGGATGGCGTCTTGAAAGCGTCCGTCGGCTACGACGTCCACGGCGCCCTTGAGCATGCCCCAGCCCACGCTCATCTGAAGGACGGGCGGAATGTTCTCCAACTGGTCCTTGTCGATGGCCTTGCGAAAGATTTCCTCGAGCAGGGTGACGCGCTTTTTGCGAAGTTCGCCCAGCATGCCCCGCAATTCGGGATTCAGGTTTTCGGAGTTGATGCCGGATTCGCAGCGTTTCTCCACGCGATAGGCGCCCGGGTCCGCCAGGCAATGATCCAGATAGGTGCGCGTGGCCGCGCGCAATTGATCCAGGGGAACCTGAGTGCGATCGATGCTTTCGAGTTTGGTTTGCAGCTTTTCATAGCGATCCAGAATCAATCGCCCCAGGATATCATCCTTGCTTTTGAAATGCAGGTAGAGAGTTCCGCGGCCGATCTCGGTATGCTTGGCGATGGTCTCCATGGTGACCACCGCGGGATTCTGCTCCAGAAACAGATTGTAGGCCGTTTCCAGGATATCATCCTCGCGCTGTTTGAATTCTCGTGCCTTGCGTTCTTGTACGCCCATATATTCCTATTACTCCTCGCTTTTCGATTGCTTCCTTGCTATCTTTCCGTATATATAGTCTCGTCAGGGCGCATCGTGGGGATGGGGTGTTTGACGCTTGTTCATAAATCGAATATTTGAACAAAATATGACAGTGTGTCAAATCCGGCAAGTAGAATTTTATTCCAGGGGCGTTCCCGAGCCCGCCTGGCGGATTCCGGATGCGGCGCTCCCGATAAAACAGGCCGTCTAAACGGCCTGTAATCGAAATAGATTGGCTCGGAGCGATGCTCCGGAATCAATATTGTACTGCTTTGAATAGCGAGCCCAGCGTTCCCGGCGGGGGGAGTTGAGTTCGCCCAGGCGAAACAGCGCTCGTTCCAGAAGCAGGGAGCAGATGAAGCGCGCCATGCCCGTCACCAGGGTTTCGGTCATGCGTTCCCGGGAATCGCCTTCCTCGATTTCGCGATACACGTACAGGCATTCTTCCTGCACGGCCCACAACGACATGAGCTCCGGGGACGGC
This sequence comes from uncultured Leptospiraceae bacterium, assembly GCA_964530305.1. GTDB lineage: Bacteria > Spirochaetota > Leptospiria > Leptospirales > Leptonemataceae > CAZGYS01. The sequence goes on along the minus strand of CAZGYS010000320.1, from coordinate 3,344 downwards.
GCAAAGCCGTTCAGTTCCTTCTCCAGGTAGGCGCGCAAATGTCCGTTTTTGCCCATGCCGGCCGTAATCCCCGCGCCGGCGGAAGCCGCCTGGATCTGAGACGTTCCTTCGTAGATGGTATTGATGCGGGCATCGCGATAAATGCGCGCGATGTCGTAGTCCTCCGTGTAGCCTGAACCCCCGTGGATTTGCAGGGCGATGCTCGCGCAGGCGAGTCCCGTCTCGGAGCAGTAGTATTTCGCCAGCGGCGTCAGAACGGAGGCCGGTCCGCTCCAGGTTCGCGCGCGCTCGGTTTTGCGAATTTCGCGGTCCGGCAGCCCTTGTCCCTCCAGGTGAATGCGTTCGTGCAGATACAGGTCCACGGCGCGACCTGCTTCCAGCGTCAACAGGCGCATGGCCGCGGTTTCGCGATGAAGGTAGTCCAGCATGTCGGCGACGGCCGGGATCTCGTTCAAGGACTTGCCGAATTGTCGGCGAGTCGCGGCGTATTCCTGGGCCTGAAACACCGCCGCAGCGCCCGCTCCCGCGCCCATGGAAGCCGAGCCTAATCGCATGAAATTCGTCATGCCCAGCGTGTAACGCGTGAGGCCCAGTCCTTCGCTGCCCAGGAGTTCCCCGGGAGTGTCTTCGTAGACGACTTCGCACGTCGGCGATGCGTGAATGCCCATTTTGTTTTCGATCCCCGCGATGACGACGTCGTCGCTGTGCACCAGAAACAAGGACAGTCCGCGCGCGCCGCTGCCCGGCTTGCCGGTGCGGGCCATGGTAAGTATGACGCAGGGTTTATCCCCCAGACCGCAAGCCTGAGATATAAAACGCTTGGTGCCGTTGAGCACGTATGTTCCGTCCGGTTTGCGTTCCGCGCGGGTGCCGATATTGGCCAGGTCGGATCCGTAATCAGGCTCCGTCAGGGCCATGGCGCCCATGCAATCGCCCGCGGCCATGGGGCGGACGTACTTTTCTTTTTGTTCCTCGGTGCCGAAGCGCGTGATGATCTGCGCCAGGTTGAGCAGTCCCACGGCCATGCCGAAGCCGGCGTCGGCGCGAGACAAGAGCATCCCGCACATGGCCATCATCGTAGCCGGCAGGCCGAGTCCTCCGTATTCGATGGGGATGCTGACGGGCAGCAATCCCGCCGCGCGAAAGAGCTCGAAGACGCGCAATTGTTCTTCCGGAAACTCCACTCGCCCCTCGCGAAAGCGCACCCCCTGCCTGTCCATGGCGGCCGCGTTCGCGGCTAGTTCGCGCCCGCATAGTTCACCCATGGACTCCAGCACCATGCGATAGTATTCCTCGCCTTCGGTTTCAGTGTTCGCCGGAGGCGTTTCGCTTTCCGGGGCGTGGTGAGTCGCGGCGGCTTGCGCGATTTCATCCCAGTTCATAAGGTAATCAAATATAATTTTCAGGTCTTCATCGTCGGTGAAATAGTTGTTTTCCAGCATGGGTCGAGGCGAGTTCCCGGGCCGAGGAAGCGCCGGCAAAATTCAGGTCCCGGCCTGGAAAAGAAATGCAAACCCTGAAGGCAAGGGATGAATCATTTTCATGAGGCGAGCGACGTCGCGCCCGGTCGCGTGCCTTTCCGCACGGGGAAAATAGCTTGACCCGACCGGCGAAACCACCGGCACGATGACGCACGTCATGTCCGATTCCCTGAATATCATCATCGTCGAAGACAGCGCCACTCAGGCGGCTTCCCTGCGTCAAATTCTCGAAAAGCAGGGGCATCGCATTCGGGTGGCCGTCAATGGTCGCGCGGCCCTGGATGAAATCGCCGCGGGCAAACCCGATGTTCTCATTACCGACATCATCATGCCCGAGATGGACGGTTACGAGCTATGTCGAACGGTTAAAAGTGATGATAACTTAAAGGATATCCCGGTCATGCTCTTGACTTCGCTGTCATCGCCGGCGGACGTTCTGAAGGCCCTGCAAAACGGCGCGGACAATTTCATTACGAAGCCCGTGAATGAGGAATTCCTGGGCAGTCGCATCGCTTCTATTCTGGCCAATCGAGACATGCGCAACCAGGCCGGTTCCGAGAATGGAAAGGGCACGCGGCTCATTTACGGTAATGAAACCCACGAGGTGAACAGCGGCCTGTTTCAGGTTACGGAGCTGCTCATTTCCACTTATGAAGGCGCCATTCTAAAAAACCGTGAACTACAGGACGCCAACCTGGAGTTGCGAAAGATTCGAACCAAGCTGGAGGCGGCCAATCGTGAATTGAAGTCCATGGTCAATCTGGACGGACTGACGTTCATCGCGAATCGCAAGTACTTCGACGAGTATCTGGAAGATAAAGTCAACAAATGTCGCCGGGAAGGGACGGGGCTGGGGCTGCTCATGCTCGACATCGATTTTTTCAAGAACTACAATGATTCCCTGGGGCACCTGGCGGGCGATGAAGCCCTGAAAAAGATCAGTCGTGTCTTGAAGGCGGTTGCGGCCGAGATCGGTTTTACCGCGCGCTACGGCGGCGAGGAGTTCGCCGTTGTGCTGGAAGACGTATCCGAAGCGGTCGTGCGGGCTACGGCCGAGCGGATTCGCGTGCAAGTGGCTGAACTGGGTATTGAACATCCCGCTTCTTCCGTGGCCAATCATGTTACCGTAAGCATTGGAGCGGCGCTGATGACCCCCGAGGCGGACGATCGCCCGGAGAAATGGATCCGCGCGGCGGATGATCGGCTTTATGACGCCAAGGACGGCGGTCGCAATCAGTTCCGACTTTAAGCGGCGCGCCCGGGAGCGTCCCGAACCAGGGTCGAGATCGCCGCGCCTGGAAAAGTTCTTGTCGAAACCCGGACATTTGGAAATGGTTTCCTATTGGAACTTCGTTTTGCGCCGGGATACTCACCCCTGTAAAAAATAAGCCAATTTCAATATTTGCATGTCTCCCTCCACTATCAGGCTCTAATATCATTGCCGGAGCAGCGCGGGCTCAGGCCGTTGCGTTTGGAAGGAGAGGGGTGCGTTTGAGGAGAATTTAGAGAAGATGTCGAACAGAAAATTATTCGTCGGAGGCTTGAGCTGGAATACGAGTGAAGAAGGATTTCGCCGGGCTTTTGAGAAATTTGGAAATATCGAAGACGCAAGAATCATCCTCGATCGGGAAACCGGTCGCTCCAGAGGATTCGGGTTTATTACTTTTTCGGACGACGGTAGCGCGCAAAACGCAATGAGCGAGATGGATGGAACGGACCTGGACGGTCGAACCATCAAAGTGAACGAAGCCATCGAAAAGAACCGCGGAGGCGGAGGCGGTGGTGGCGGCTATCGCTACTAAACTTCTCTAAACTTACTTCGAAACAAACAAACGCTTTGGTTCTTGAAAGCGTTTGTTAGTG
>CAZGYS010000319.1:0-7508 GCA_964530305.1 uncultured Leptospiraceae bacterium | reverse complement strand
GGAACACCTGCGGGTGAATCGCATCGAGGACGGTCCGCTCAAGACGGTGGAGTTGAACACGGGCGAAATCCTGCGCGGCAAGACCGTGCTGGTGGCCACGGGCGCTAAATGGCGAGAGCTGGGCGTGCCGGGCGAAAAAGAAAATATCGGCAATGGCGTGGCCTACTGTCCCCACTGCGACGGACCTTTCTTTAAGGATAAGGACGTGGCCGTGATCGGCGGCGGCAACTCCGGCGTGGAGGCGGCGCTGGATTTAAGCGGTATCGTTAAGTCCGTGAAGCTCATGGAGTTCGGTCCCAAACTGAACGCGGACAAGGTCCTGGTGGACCGCGTCGACGCTACGGGAAACATCCAGGTCTTCACCGACGCGAAGACCACCTCGGTGCGAGCCGCGAACGGCAAGGTCGTGGGACTGGACTACCAGGGACGCGAAGACGGCCGGGACCATTCACTGGAGCTGGACGGAGTCTTCGTACAGATCGGGCTCGTCCCCAACAGCGCGTTTCTGGACGGTTTGCTTGAGACGAATCCCATGGGCGAGATTCTCGTGGACGATAAGTGCAAGACGAACGTGCCGGGCATTTTCGCCTGCGGCGACGTGACCAATACGCCTTACAAGCAAATCGTCATCGCCATGGGCGAGGGCGCCAAGGCCTGTTTGAGTGCTTTTGAATACCTGCTCAAGCTGCCGGCTGAAACCGAGGCGCAAGCGACTCGCGAACCGGCCGGCGTAGCTTGACGACGCACCGCCGCTCGCTCGGGCCAGGACGGCCCGCGCGAAAGGCCGGACATGCATGATGCGCGTCAACCCCGGTCGATTTCGGGAATAAGCCGGGTCAACGCGTCCCGACCTGCGTCCACCAGTTGGGCTGGGCGTTGATAACGTCCGAGCGCGCGTGTAATTGATTGGCCAGGGTCAGACCGGCCAGACCAGGCGCGGACTCGACGACGATCCAGTTGCCTTTCAAAGGCAGGTGCTGGACGAGCTTGAGGCCGCGGGCCTTGACCCAGGCTTCAATCTGATCCACCGAAAGGGAATCGCCCAGGCGCACGATGACATTGCCCGGCAACGCGCGCAGTCTACTACCGCCGGCGCGATCGCTGAACACCGGCGAAGTTTTGAGGCCGGATTTCGCGGAGCGCGCTTTCGAACCGGCGGCTACTTTCCAGATGCGAACGCTGCCCGAGGCGGGACCCGCGTTTCTGGCGGCCGGATCCGCGGCGCGCATGCGACTGTTCGTACCGGACGGCACGATTTCGGCCACATAGTCGCCCTTCAAATAGACCGTGCGCTTGATGTTGCCGTCGTACCAGTAATACGTTCCACCGCCCTTGGCGGAAATGGAGCCGACCACCAGGAGAACCGAGACGGCGAGGGCTAAGGTTAATGCAATTCGTTTCGTATTCATGTTCGTATTCCTCAAAACTTCAGGTCAGCGACCGTAGAATTTCAACTGCCAGGAAGTAAAGGTGCCGGTATCTCCGCCGGCCTGGTCCTTGATGGTGATGGTCCAGGTGCCGTTGGCGCCTTCTCCCAGATAGCGCGATGAACCGAAGCGCCAGGTATTGCCGGTGAAGGTTCCGCATAGCTGTTGAGTCAGGCTGCCGGCTACGCGACACACATGGGTGACGGACAGCGTGCTCGACGTGCCCGCGGGACTGGTGAGGGTAACTTCCAGATCTCCGACGTAGGAGTGGTCGGTATTAATGGTAATGTCCACGTGTTCGATGCGAGTTATGCCGCTACCGGTGATGCTGGTAGTGTCGGTTACGCCGGTAGTGTTATTATCCGGAATGGCGTTTCCATCGGTCACGACTCCGGGCGCATGGATAACCTGGGTTCCGACATTGGTCCAGGTGCGCGCCAGGGTTACCGCGGCGTTGGCGTCCACGGCGCCGAAGCCGTACTTGTGATTGATGTTGTAACCACCCGCGCCGCCGCCGGCCTTCACGCCCGAGTTCACGGCCCAGTCGCTGTCGGTGGAATCGTTCTTGCGCGCGCTTTCCGCCAGAATCAGTTTCACGTCGCGCCACGTAAGATTGGGATTCGCTTGCAGCATGAGCGCTACGACGCCCGCGGCCAGAGGCGCGGCGGAAGAAGTACCATTGAAGGTATTCGTATAGTTGGAATTGTTCAGGTTGGTCGTGCTGCCGCCGGTGTTGTAGCCGAACCCGCCGGAATTGTCCGTGGTGCTGATGGCCGTACCCGTGGAGGAAGTCGTGTCTCCCTGGGAGTGGGCGCAGACCCAGAGGTTCGCGCCCGGCTCCGAGTAAGCGGCTTGCTTGCCCTTGTCTCCGATGGCGCAAATGGCGACGACGCCGTGGTAGTTGGCGTAACCGTCGTAGTTTGAATTGTCGATGGCGACGAAGTTCGTGCTGCCGTTGCCGCCCGCCCACAGATAAACCGTTCCCAGTCCGCCGCGACCGGTGGACAGTCCCGTTTCGATGGCGCTCTGCCACAGAGAAGGCGATGCGTCGAATTTTCCGGTACCGTCCGTGGGTCCCCAGCTGTTGTTGGATACGTGCACGCTCGCCGCGTTGCGGGTCATGGCATCCGCCTGGTTGGCATTCGTAAAAGACTGCAGGAGATTGTAGCCCACGAGCGATGCCTGGGGAGCCGCGCCGCGAACGCCGATGGTATTGGCCCGCGCCGCCGCGACGCCGCCCACCGACGTGCCGTGATTGGCCGAGACGGATGTGGGATCGCTGCTGCCGGTGATGTAGTTATGACTCATGCCGGCAATAACCGCGGGAGCCAGGTCCTCATGGGCGATTTCCATGCCGTCGTCGATGACCGAAATCGTGATGTTGTTTCCGCAGGTTTCGCTGCTCCAGACGCTGGTTACCTTGGCGTCTTCTCCGGAGGTGCCGCCGAACTGGCCCGTATTATTCAAGTGCCACTGGTTGGAATAAAAGGGATCCGAAATGGCCGCGCAACCGGTACTGCTCGTAGCCGGATTGGTCAGGGCCTGTAGTAGAAAAAAGTCCGTAATGGGGTCGCTGCTTTCTTTTGTCTGGCAGGCTGAAAAGACCAGCATGCCGCTCAAAGCAGCCAGGGCGATTGCGGGTTTACGCCATTCGCCGAGTTTTTTGAAAATCATTCAAATTCCTCCGGAGTCGTCTCATGAAAAAGCGCGACGATTCAGAATCACCCGAAGCGCTTTGATAAGTCAATGAACATAATTCCAATTTCGCGCCTAACTTTTGAAAATCGCGCTGAAAATAGGCCGTAAAAAGTGAACTCCGCGATAGCGCCCGGCGTCGAGATCGGGCCCGGGTCATCAGGGCCCCGACAGGGCCGAGCGCAGGCGAAATTCGCCTTCCATGGACAGAGGTGTTTTACCCACGGGATGCAGAATGTCCAGCCGCACCGCCTCCAGCGCCAATCCGTGATTGCGCAGAAAAAACCGGGAGCGATATTTCGCGTCGCCCAGAATGGGCAGGCCCATGCGACTCAACTGAAAGCGAATCTGGTGGAAGCGGCCCGTCTTTAGTTCGATTTCCAGAAGCGAGACCGGATGTTCGTTCATGGAGGAGTCGTCGTGTTCAGGGTCGCCGGGCTCGGGAAACAGGCGATTGTTCATTTCGCGTTTCGTGATGAGCTTGCTGTCCAGCAGGCGCCAGTTCAGGATCGCTTCTTTCGCGTCCGATTGTTCCGGGCGTCCGGGGCGCGCCGTACGGGTACGGCCATCCTTGATTATGTAGTCGCGTCTTTCGCCCGCGTCCGTTTCGGGGCGACCGGCCACCAGGGCGTGGTAGATTTTGCCCGGGCTGTGTTCGCGAAACTGCTTGGAGAGTCGCGCCGCCGCCTTGGACGTGCGCGCGAAAACGACGGGGCCGCTCACGTTCCGGTCCAGGCGATGCACGAGTCCCAGGTAAACATTGCCGGGCTTGTTGAACTTAACCCGAATGTATTCGCGGCAATTGCTCAATAGATCCGGGTCGCCGCTCTTGTCTCCCTGCACGGGCATGCCCGCCGGTTTTACCACGACCAGGAGATGGTTGTCTTCATGCAGGACCCGGGGTTCAAACATTTGTTCGCGGGCTTTCTTCGGGGCAATTTCCAAAAAGAAAAATCTATTTCAGATAGAAGGTGAACTTGAGTTCGGCCACGCGATTATGGCCGCGGATCAAATCGCCGTTCTGCCAGGCGCCCAGCGCGCGCGTGACCAGCAGGCCGCCGATGATGCTGTTGTTCCATTTGCCGGCATCGAAGGGTTCGCGAAACCAGTTGGAGCCGCTACCGTAGACCGCCAGAAAATCCAGCAACATGAAACCAAGGGCGCGCCAGAAGGTCTGGCCCCGGGTCAGCCGCGGCGAATCCCAGGCGCCGTAGATGACGCCGGCCCAGGGCGCCAGAAAATTTACGCCTTGCAGGGCCCACTGGGATTTACGGTTCAGGGCTCGGGGTTGTACATCGTCCGGCGGAGTGCGATTGGTCGTGATGATGTTCTTTTGTTCCAGGATGCGCGTGAACATTTGAACGTCTCCCGCGCCGCCCTCCAGGCGAATCACGGTCTTGTTGATTTTGCGCGAAATGGAGCCGCCGTAGATGTCATAGGAAAAGGGCGATTTGAAGCGATTCACGGCGCGAAAGGTGAAGCCCAGGGTCTCGGGCTCCAGCTCGTAACCGGTCTTGTCCATCTGGTCCAGGACGGCCGTAATTTGAGCCTGGGCCTCTTTGGCCGCCAATGGCGATTCAAAGGCCAGGATATTCTGGGCACCCAGGGACGCATTGAGCAGGGGCAATGGTCCCGTGGATACCTGTAGCAGGAATGTCGCCGTGGTGAGGGCGAGGAAAAGGCCCGTTCGAAAGCGGGCGATTCGCGAGATTAATTGCATCGATGTCTAGCCGGTACTGGCCTGGAATTGAAGTAATATCGCCAGGTTGTAGGATGAATGAGCCAGGATCGAGGATGCCAAGCCGTAACGCCAGTATAATATCCCGAGCCCCAGACCGCCCACAAACAACATGAGCGCCGGTCCCGGGCCGTTGCGGGCGTGGACCAGGCTAAAACAAATCGCCTGAACCAGAATCGAAACCAGCGCCCCTCGTAGGCCGCCCCCCTTGTCGGAACTCCTACCGAGGTATTGTTGGAGGATGCCTCGGTAATACAGCTCTTCCAGCACGGGCGTGAGCAATCCCGTGGTCACCAGAAACAGGCCCAGGGCGGGCGACCGTCGGATCTCCGCCGCCAGGCCGGCCGACTGCCTGCTTGGTTGTAGGAGTTCCGACACCAGGTAGACCATTCCAAACAGGAGCAGGGCGCCGATCAGGGCCCACACGAGTCCGGCCAGGCGGTTCGTGCCTTCCCGAAACAGGGGAAAGCGAGGAGATCCTACGGAGATAGAGAGGAGACGAGGCGCCAGGTAAAAAAGCAGGAGGAGACCCAGGCCCGGCATGAGCAGGGCATAAACCAGCCTATCCGCCAAAAGCAGCCCGGGGGAGCCCGACCAACCGGACGATTGATACAACCGGACGGTCCAGCTGAGCAGGCTGGACTGTAAGAGAAAACAGAGAATTGCCGATATGAGAATCGTCACCCGGCCAGCCTTGCCGGGACGGGAGGCCGGTCAACAGGGATACCGGGTTTTTGACTTATGTCTCCTCCCCGAGGCACGATAATAATATAGAAGGAAGCGGAGCCGGCGTTTTTGAAAAATGAAAAATTACAGATGGTGAGTGGCGGAAAGTACGCGCGGCCCCTGCTTATGATCTGCTTGAGCCTGGTTTTGGCCGCCGGTACATTGGAAGCCGGCGGACGGCGGGGCCCGGGCACGCGCCTGACGAGCCTGTCTTATTCCAATCCTGAACTGATGCGCCTGCGGCGCGAAATCTCATTGAACCTTCGCTCCATCGCCGGGTCGGGGCGATTGGCCGTGCCCCTGCGCTTCATGGTCTACAAGGTGCGCAAGCGCGATAACTTCTTTCGCGTCATGGCCCGGGTCTCGCAAAACGCCGATACGCTGGCCACGTTGAATGAAATCGCCCATCCCAATGCGCTCTTGCCGGGGGAAAGGTTACTCATCCCCAACGCCCGGGGGCTCTTCGTTCCGGCGAGCGCCGACCGCGCGAAACTGGCGCGAAGCTACGGCGTCTCCGCCTTCAGCATGCGGCGGGTGGGACGCTACTGGTTCATCCCGGGCCATCGCTTTACTGTTAAGCATCGTGATTTCTTTACCGGGCGTGGTTTTCGCCGGCCCCTGGATCGCGGGCGACTCACCAGCGGCTTCGGCATGCGTCGGGATCCCTTCACCCGCAAGGCCACTTTTCACGGCGGCATCGACATCGCCGCGCCGCGCGGAGCCCGGGTACGCGCCGCGCAGGACGGCGTCGTTGTTTTCGCGGGTAGACGGGGCGGTTACGGCAAGCTCATCATCTTGCGCCATCGTTTCGGCTACGAGACTTACTACGGTCACCTTTCGCGCATTCATGTTCGCAAGGGCCGGCGAGTGAAGTCGGGCGCCCTCATCGGTCGCGTGGGTTCCACGGGACGCTCCACCGGTCCGCATTTGCATTTCGAGGTACGCAAGCGCGGCGTGCGCAAGCGTCCCCGTTTCGTTCACGGCCTTTCCTACCATCCCCGTCGACGCTGACAAGCACCCGGGTGCCTGGCCGCGGTTTTCCGGAGCGATTCCCGCGGCGGCTTGCGCGCGGCGATTGAGCTTGTCCCACTTTCGGCCTCGGCGTTCATGAGGGCATGTTCCTGGAAGTTACGATATTTCGTCTGTCCTTTGTGACCCTCTTTGTGCAGGTCGTCTATTATCTTCTGTTTCGCGCGCGATACCGACGTCGACCCTGGTTTCGCGTGGGAAACTTGCTCTTCGCGGCCGCGGCGATTTTGACGCAGGGCCATCTGTGGTACTATGTCATGACCGGCCGCGATCTGTGGCCCTACGGTACGGAGGGCATCGCCTTTTATACTTATATGCTGTCTCTTGCCTGGTTGCTGACCCTGACCTGTCTTTTGCCTTTCGCTTGCTGGATTTTCGCGCGCATGGCGACGCGAGGCATTTTGCGATTACGTGAACGCTTTCGCGACGAACGTGGACGCGAGGCGACAGCGCGGGCGATTTCCCGCGCGGACTTCCTGATGCGCGGCGCCGATACCCTGGCCGCGGCGGCTCCGGCCCTGGGCATGGCGAGTATTTCCTCCGGTCTGTTTCTGGGCTCCCGGGAAATCGTCCTGAATCGACGCGAGATCTCCTTGCACCGGCTCCACGATGATTTGAAGGGCTTACGGGTGGCGCAGATTTCCGATCTTCACGTCGGGTCCCTGGTCAACGAGCGCTATCTCGGCTACTGCGCCCAGTTGCTGGCCGGCGCCCGCGCGGATCTACTGGTCGTGACCGGCGACATCATCGACCTGAGTAATCATCACGCTCCCATTGCGGGGCGCTTCTTTCGCGCCCTGGAAAAACATTTTCCGCTGGGTATCTTCGGCATCATGGGCAATCATGATTTTTTTGATGACGGGCTCGCTTTCGCGCGGATTATGAGGGGTGGG
>CAZGYS010000318.1:0-7531 GCA_964530305.1 uncultured Leptospiraceae bacterium | reverse complement strand
AGACGCGTCAGGGGATTGTTGTCCAGCACGCGGCGAATGCGATTCAAGGCCAAACCGACCCGGGCGGAAAGCTCGCGTTCCGCTTCGTCCAGGCCCAGAAAATCATCCACGGGAAAATTTTTCCAGTGCTCATCGCCCCAGGAAAGCTCCTCCGGCGTGGAAAGGACCGCCAGAATGGGAATCAGATTGAAATACAAATCGTTCTTAATTTCCCGCGCCAGGCCATGAGCGTCCGGAGAAGCGAGCACGACCAGATCAGGCGATTCGCTGTAAAGAACGCCCAGCACGCCGGAGCGATCGGCGGTGATGATCTCATGGGCATCGCCGCGGAGGAATTCCCGCAGATAGTCGCCCGCGTCGGCGTCGTCGGCAATCAAGAGAATTCGAGCCATGCAAGCACGCCGGACGAGTCAGCCGTCTCCGAAGTCCTCCAATCGCGCCAGCTCTTTATCAAGTTTCGAGAGCACCGTTTTGAGCTTTTCGCGATCCAGTTCCAGCGCGTCCCAGACCTTGCGATTGAACTGTTCGACCTGGGCATCCCCGCTGTTGCCGTAGCCGGCCGTCTTAATGAGCACGTCGGCCGCGTGAACGACGCAGGCCGCGTGAAAAAAGTTCTTCGCGCCGGCCGGCTCATGATGGTGAACGATGGGCTCCACCAGGCTGTCCGGCAAATGCCAGCGCCGCGCAAGTTCACCGCCGATGGCCGCGTGGTCCATGCCCAGCATGCGTTGCTCGGCCTGGAACATGGAAATTTCCTCGCGCTCCATGAGCGCGCGAATGCCCTCGTATTCCTCGGGGAAATCGCTCTTAATGAAAATTCGTCCGATGTCGTGCAGCAAGGACGCGGTGGACATCTCCTCGGGCTCGGGCAAAACGAGCTCTCGCGCCAGCACTTGAGCCGCGGCGGCCGAACCGATGGAATGCAACCACAGGCCCCGGTCCTTTTTTTCCAGCGCGTCGAGTATGGGAATACTCACCGCCAGGCCGCGAATGACGTTCACGCCCAGCAGGATCACGGCATGGGAAATACTCGAGATGCGTCCCGGAAAACCATACAGGGGCGAATTCACCATCTGCAGAATGCGCGCGGAGATGACCTGATCCCGGGCAATCGTCTCGGCGATTTCCTTGATGTCCGCTTCGCGATCCACCAGGGCTACGATTTCGCGCACCACGGCCGGCACGGCGGGCAGCGCGTCCGTGGAACGAAGTTTTGCTTGTATTTCGGTTTCGGGGATCACCATCTATTTTCCGTTGCCGTCGCGACGTTCGCGCAGGACTTCCTTGTAGACGTCGCTGACCTGGGTCATGAGGGCGTCGTCGCGGACCCGCGCGAACCGAGCATCCACGCGGGAAAGCATGTCTTCCAGAACCGCGTCCACGGAGGTCGACTCCAGTCCGGCGTCACTTGCTTCCTCGATGGCGACAAAAGTCACGTTACGATTGCGAAGGCGCTCCAGCAGGGCCTCCGTCAATTCGGTTCCCTCCGGTACAATCACGGCGCCGCCCGGTTTTTGCACGGCCGGCTCGGCCAGGATCATGCCCGCTTCGGCTCTGGAGATGGGAATTCTCTTCATGACGCCCCGGCCACCCCTCGGGGAAACCTCCCGTCACTAAATCGCGCCGGCGGCCCCGGGCAACAGCTTTTCCATGTCCGCCCGAGCCCCGAAGGTGGTCGATTTATCGGGCTGGATGATGATCATGGCCCGGGCATAGTAAATCTCTTCATACATGAGCGATAGGCCCCGGGCATCCTTCACAAGCACGGCATTGCGATGCTGTTCATACCGGGTAATGAGCGATTCCAGCGCGCTGTGATTGGATATGATGCCGTAGAAATCCACGCCCGGTATGACGATGGGAACCTTCCAGCGCCGGGCCAGGGACTCCAGCAGACGGCGATACTGCAGGTAGATATAGAGCTGCTGGTTGCGGCCAAGACGGGCCAGATAGGATTCCAGGGGATTGAAGGAAAAGGCGAAACAAAAGCGCTGAATACCGCGACTGCGAATTCCCTCGGCCGAAAATTTCAGCAGTCCCTGCCCGATGATATTGCGACCGTCCCGGTCCGCCAGGCGTATATTGTAGAAGCCCTTGTCATTGATGGCCTGGGGCGTATTCGAAAGACAGGTGCCGCCCATGTCTCCATAGTAGGAGTCGATGAACGACTTGGAGGCAATCAAACTGAGCGAACGGAAATACTTCGTATCTCCCTCTTCAATACGGGAGAGGATCTCCTTCCAGCGCGCCCGCTCCGCGTTGAGCTTCCCCAGCATGACGATATTGCGATACGCCGCCTCCACGGATTCCATGCCGACTTTCCCACCCCGCGTCCGGACATAGGGTTTCAATAACGCGGTCCACTCTTTATGCGCCTCGGAGCCGTCGCCCCGGGCGGCCCCGCTGATGGTTTCATCCCGCATGAGGTACTGGTTCAACAGATCCAGAACATTGATGATGAAGTCGAACTGGCGGATGTCCAGCATCTCCATGACCACGTCCCCGCGCAGATAATCCATGCGTTCGGCGATGGCCGGTATTTCGCGATAGCGTTCATACAAAAAGCTGAACGCGAAACGTTGTTCGTCCGATCCGGCCTTGCCCTCCGACGAAGCCACCAGCAAAATCGAAATCACCCGCTGCTCTTCGCTCAGGTCGGGAAACATTTCGCCCAGGGAATTCAGGCGCTCCACCTTGTCCCGGATGAATCCGATGGGTTTGCGCTCTTTCTTGACCTGCTTGTCCAGCTCGGCAATCTCTCCGGCGATTTCCTCGGATGTCAGGATCCGCCCCCGGTCGTCTCGGATTTCCTCCGTGCCGCCCCTCAGTTTCGTGAGTCGCCTTTCCTTTTCGATAACGGGCGCCTCCTTGTTTTCCAGCACGCGCCGTAACTCCAGCAGCATGGCCCCCAGTCGCCGCGCGCCCGAATCCGAGGCCGAGTCGAAGTTCTCGGACAGGTATTTCCAGACCACGCCCGCCTTTTCCAGATTGATCTGGCGACGAACCTCCTGTTCCTTGAGGCGATCCAGGGACATCTCTTCGCGTACCGGCATGCGAAAGTCCACGCGCTCATTCAGTTCCGGCAATTCATTGGCGCGGCCATACAGTTTACGCAGGGAGCGAAAGCCGTCCGACTTAACATTACTGCTGAAGAATTGACCCAGCCCCGGAATCAGGGCGCGCATAATGACGGGATGGAGAGGCGGGCCGCATTCGTCCAACTCCCGGTCCATGGAATCCGGCCAATGGCGATCGCGGCCGTTGATGACGTCGTCCACGCATCGATCAATGAGCGGCTTTTGGTCCGGATTCTTGCGCAGGTAGGCGTCCAGCAGCTCGCGAAAGGGACGGGGCGTTTCGCCGTCACGCGTGGTCAGACGTTCCTGGACGATGATGTCCATACCGTAATTGGGATCGCCGCCCATGCCGGGCGGAGGCGGCCCCAGATCTTGTTCGGGATCCAGCCCCAGCATGCGCGCCATGTCGGCCATCTCCGTATGATCGTCGAAGGGATCGGCGGCGAAAATCGCCGCGATGTCGGGATACTCGGGATCACAACCCTGGTTATTACTTAAGAAGTCCAGGTAGGCGCGGCGATCCCCGGGGTCGCGCTTCATCATACGTCGCAGATGCCAGACGTAATAGTGCAGACCGCGACGATCAATCAGCACGTCGGCGAGATCCCGCAGCAACTCCGCCAGCTCCGGACTTTGCGCGCGATTCAATCGCCCCGCGTAGTAGGAACACACGTGCAGTCCATTGCGCGTCCGGAGCAGCCCATGAATCATATCCAGGTAGGCGTTCATCTCCCGGATAAAGTCGTGAAAGCGAAAATTCCTGACGCGACGAGATTGAAGCGATGCCTCGTAGTTGGCCGCGTAAAGATGCAGGGGCGGATCACCGGGCGTCAGCGCGAACAGCTCCTCCGGATACTCTTGCTCGAAGGTCGTCTCCAGGCCCGGCATGCGACTCACCAGTTCCGTAAGGGTGCTCAAGGCGACTCGCCCCGACATCCAGTAGAGCAAGGGCAGTAGATTTCGCTTCATGAAGTACAGGAAAAACGAGTGCTTCAGTTCGATGCCGGCCCAGGCCCGCTTGTAGGCCTCCATGGCGCTCTCGTCCGCAAGTTGCAGTTCGGGAATTCGCGCCAGCGGGCGACCGATGTATTTCACCAGCACAATGTCCCGGGCCAGAGTCAGAAACGCCGTGCGAATTTTCTCCTGATTGAAGGGCGCCTGCTCCCGCAACTCCAGCAGCAACTCGGCGATGCGACGCAGGGAGCCCAGGTGATTGCGTTCCCAGTTGCGCCAGTCGTAGTCCTGGAACATGCGCGGCGCAATGACGTAACGACAGAAGGCCGCGGGTGAAATTCCCTTTTGGGCCAGCTCCAGCAGCAGATCGACGAAGGGAGTAATAATGCGATGGGGGCCGGAATACGAAAGCACCGTATTGTGCAGGCGGGAAATGTACTTCGCGGGATTCAGCCAGGCCGGGCCGCCGTGTTCCAGACAGGCCTTGAATAGCGGACGCAGCCCGATTTGCTCCTCCGGCTTGCGCGTCTCATCCAGCTCAACCGCCGCCAGGAATGCTAGGGCCTGCTTCACCGGCAGGGGCGATTCCATGGCCTTGCGGTACAGGCGGGTTTCAGGGGCCCGCTCCAGTTGCTCAAGGGCCCGGCTGTCGTCCTCATCCAGACTGGCGGCGGCGCCCTCCAGATTCTCCATGAGCTCCAGGTCGTCGTCCAGATCCGAAAATTCGTCTTCCGTCTTGTTCTCTGCTAGGTCCGGCATTCTAAATTCAGGCCCGCTTAAGATACGCTTCGCCGCGTGAATTGTATCATGGATCTCCCCGACTGGAAATGGTCAGGTGAAAAAAGTCTTTTTTTGTTTCACTTATTGCATGAGACGATAAACTGGGCTGGTCCGCCCATGTAATTTCGCTTCCCCGGGACGGGGACGCGAAGTCGAACGCGGCCAATCGGGGGAAACGAATGAAGGATATCAAGGGTAAAATCGCCGTAATCACCGGAGCCTCCCAGGGCATCGGCCGGGCCGCCGCCGTACGACTGGCCGCCGCCGGCGCCGTCGTTGTGCCCATCGCCCGGAGCAAGGACAAGCTGGACGCCCTGATCGAGGAGATTCGCGCATCCGGCGGCAAGGGTGAGGCTTTCGCCTGCGATCTAACGGATCCCGACGCCACCCGGGACGCGCTCAAGAAAATCGAGGCGCAACACGGTTCCGTGGACATCCTGGTCAACAATGTGGGCGTGGGCACCTTCAAGCCCCTGGACCGGATCCCCGATGACGAGGTGATCGGCCCCATCATGATCCCCGTGGCGGCCACGCTCATCGCCTGCCACGCGGTCATTCCCGGCATGCTGAAACGCGGCTCCGGTCATATCGTAAACCTTACCAGCCCCTCCGGCTATTTTCATTTGCCGTACATGTTACCCTATGCCGCGGCGCGTCACGCCATCGTGGGCATGACGCTTTCCCTGTACGAGGAGATGCGCGGTCGCGGCGTGGGCGTAACCCTGATGTGCCCGCCCAAGGTGAACACGGGCTACTTCAACGCCAATGACGCCGACCTGGACTGGTTCCCGCGTATCTCCAAACTGTTTCCCACGGTTGAACCGGAAGTGGTGGGAGAGAAGATTTACAAATCCATCGTCAAGAATCAGCGCGAAGTGCTCTTTCCCTTCGTCACCTGGTTTTTCGTGCGCTATTATCAAACCATGCCGCGCTTCACGCGTTTCTTTCTGGGCATATTGGGCCTGTGGAAGCCGGCACGAAAAGACACGCCGAAGTAGACTCGACCCGGCACCATGGCAGCTTCCATATCGCCGGCGTCTCTTCTCAATTAAGTTTCTCTCTAATAAGTTTCGAATGCGCGAATATATATTCTCGGTCTTTCGTCGACTCGATTTCGAGATCGATTCCCTGAACGGTCTACGAGCAATCTCATTGCTCATGATCCTCCTGCATCATCTGCATGCCCGCAAGCTCCTGCCGGCGGAACCGGCCCTGCTGCACACGGTTCTGGAGAACACGACTTCCGCGGTGGATCTCTTTTTTATCCTGAGCGGCTTCTTGATTTCCGGCGGACTATTGAGTCAGTGGAAAAAGCACCAGGACCTTAACTTTAAGAAATACTTCGTTCGCCGTTCCCTGCGTATTTTTCCCGCCTACTATTTCTTCGTCGGGATCTCCCTGCTGGCGGGTCTGGCGCAATTGAAAGGCATGCCGGCCGGCATCCACCGCGACCTGTTGAGTCAGAGCGTGGGCAACTGGTGGGCGGACGCGCTTTACATTTCGAACTTTACGAAAGCACGGCTGATTCCCCACGGCTGGACGCTGGCCATTGAAGAACAGTTTTATACCTTCTTCCCGCTCTTCGCCTACTTTCTGCTGTTTCGCCTGAACCGGAGCGGACGGATGCTCATGCTGAGCACTTTGTATCTCTTGCCGCTGGCGTTTCGCATCGCCCACACGTTCCTCCTGCCCGATCAGGTCATGAACCGCTACAACGACATCTATGAATTTTCGTATACGCGGGCCGACTGTATTCTGGCGGGCATCATCGTCATGGAAATCTATTTCTCCTGGCGCGAATATTTCGAACGCATGACGCGGGGGGCGTTCGCCTGGGTGCTGGCCGGTCTGGCCGCGGGCCTCATGCTCTGGGCCCATACGCTGGAGCTGTCGGAGTATCCGAAGATCTACGGCACGTTGAGATACAATGCGGTCAACATCGGCTGGAGCATCGTCACGCTGCTGGCGCTGACGCCTTCCAACTGGACGGCCCGCGTCTTCGGCGCGCGCATCTTTACGGCGCCGGCCCGTCTGGCCTATTCCATGTATCTGTGGCATCTCGTCTTCGGCGCCCAGGGGGCGACGTTGATCCTGCCTTCGGGATTTAAGTCCATGAGCTGGTCCCAGTTCCTGGCCATCGGCGTGGTGTCGTATCTACTGCTGTTCGTGGCCGGATGGATCCTGTATCTGCTGGTGGAGAAACCGTTCATGACCCTCAAGGATCGCCTGGGGGGCACGGCGGACCTGCGTCGCAATGCCGGGGCCGCCGAGACGGGATCCGCGCCCCCCGAGAGCGGGTCGGAAACGGCGACCGCGGCGACTGTTCGGGTGGACCGAGGGCTACGCTTCGTGTCCATGATCATCGACTATTATCTGCTGTTGCCGCTGGTCTTTCTGCATGGGCTGTATCGCCTGCTGCCGGCCGGGGCGGAGGCCTGGCGCCCGACGATTATACCTCTTGCCCTGCTCTGGCTGCTCCTGGTGCTCTTTATCCAGTTTCGCTCCGTCAAAATTCACGGCGCGAGCCTGGGCCTCCATCTCATGGGCCTGACCGTCCGCGACCCGGCCGGCGAAAAACCCTCAATCGCCCGCTATTTCCTGGGCCGCGTTCTGGCGGGGAACATGGCCGTGATTTTAAGCCTGGTGCTGATTCCCCTCAACGTGCTGCTGTTTCTTTTGCCCTCGGCTCGAACCCTGGGCGAACGCTTCAGCGGCGGAAC
>CAZGYS010000317.1:0-7539 GCA_964530305.1 uncultured Leptospiraceae bacterium | reverse complement strand
GGATCATCTCATGACCGTGTGCGAAAACGTGGAAGAAGCTTTTCGTGTTTTGAATGGTTGAAACGTTGTTCGGCCACGGAACTCACTGAATACACGGAACAATTTTGTCGGGGTGGGACGGTTAACCGACGGCCAGGAATCCGACTCCCGTCGAGCAACCAATCGCCCGAACCTCATCTAAATTCAGTGCCTTCCGCGCTTTCCGCGGCCCTGAATAAACTATCGACCAGCCCCGGCTTCTTCCAACTTCTCTTCCTCAACCCGGATCTTCTTAAACATAAAAACCGCATTGGCGATTCCATAAACAATGGAGGTCAGCCAGGCCCCGTGAATCAGCGGCAGGGCCGGAATCTCCAGCAGGACGCCGATGTAATTGGGATGCCGCGCGAAGCGATAAATCCCCGTGCGCACGGGAGGAAGCGGCAGGGTGGCGATGTCGATGGTCCAGCGATAGCCCAGTGCTTGCATGGACATGAGCCGTAAAAGATTCGTAAAGGCCACGACGAAGGCCGCGGGCGCGCCGATCATGGGCGAAATCATGCGGTCCAGGAGAAAAACCTCCAGCAGCATGACCGGAAACCAGCTCAGGTTTACGACGCGCATGGCTTTGGCCAACCCCGGCGTTTCGTGAATGCGACCGCCCCGGGCCAGAATGATTTGATTGTTGCGCTTGCTGATCTTCAGTTCATACAATCGTTCCAGATACATGATCAGAACAAGAAAGAAGAAAGCGATTTTAGTAACTAGTTCCATGGATTAAATCTCGTCAGTCCCATTGCATGAGTACGGCTTCCTGCGAAAAGCCGGGTCCCATTGCCACCATCACGCCGTAGGATCCGGAGGGCGGTTTTTTCTCCGAACGCAAAAAGCGATCCAGGATTACCAGCACCGTGGCCGAGGACATATTGCCGTACTCCGCCAGGATCTCATGACTTAAATGAAAATCGTCCTCGGTTAGATTGAATTCCTCTTGAATCGCCTCGAGCACGCGGGGACCGCCGGGGTGTACCAGCCAGAAGCCCACCGAATCAAGCGAAACATTATTGTGTTCCAGCATCGGCCCGATCAGGCGCCGCACGCCTTCGCGCGCATGACGAGGTACCTCCGGCCGCAGAATGTTTCGCAGGCCGCTGTTCATCCAGCGCAGCCCCATGATGTCCGTCGTATCGCTTGAGATCATGGAACGCGTATCGAGCACGCGCAACGGACTTCCCAGTTCGTGATCATCGCCCGTCATCAATACCGCGCCCGCGCCGTCGGCGAAAAGCGCCGCGCTGATGAGATTGGAAACAATCTCCTTGTACATGGCCGGTTCCTGCTCCAGCTCTTCAATCTGGGCGGCCAGATCCCGTTGCAGGGAACCCTGCCAGAGCAGCGACGAAATCTCCACCGCAAAGGATATAGCCGCCTCCTTCGGATGTCCCTGGAGATAGTCCATGGTGCGCGAAAGACCGGCCGCGCCGGCCATGCAACCCAGCCCGTTAAGGGGCATGCGCTTGGTGTCCGGCGAAAAAGGAATGCGATTCATGAGCCGCGCTTCCAGCGTCGGCAATGCGTACAAACAAGTCGACGAAGTGATGTGAGCGACGTCGCCCGGGGGAAGTTGAGACTCCGCCAGTAGATTTTTCAGAAGCGATTCGCACAGGGAAACCGCCTCGTCGATGGCGCGCTGCATGGCCGTACCGGAACCCGGCGGCGAAAAGAAAGCATCCAGGGACAGACCCATGTAGCGCCCGTTGATGCGCGAATTCGTAAACAGAGTGTCGATCAAATCCAGATCCGAGAAGCCCAGACGCTCCATGAGGAAGTACTTTTTCAAGGCGGATGCCAGCATCTCCTGATCATAATAGTTATCAGGAAAGGCGACGGCGGATGATACGATTCGAGGCATACTGGTGTTTCCCTTCTAAAGCAACTGCAGTTCCGAAATACGATACGTCAGTTCCTCGGCGATGTCCTTGAAAATCAATTTCTGCGCCCGGCGCGTAAATACGTCGGCGACTTCCAGCTTATGCGTCAGGAATGTCTCCTCCGTATGACGCAGCCAGGCTTCCACCTGATCCGCGGGTGGTGCCATGGGTTCGGTTTCCGTAAAGACGGTAATGGGACATTTGAACGGCGCGCGATGTCCATACACGTAGGTTTCCAGCAAACGCAGGTCCGCGCGAAAGATCGGCAACAGCTCCGGTAAGCGTTCGGGATTGCGACGAAGTTCCTCGGCTATATCACGGCGATTCGCCAGAACATCCAGCAGGGCTTCTTCGCCGAGGACATGCTGGGGCGGCTCCAGGTCCAGCAGGTGCGGCGCGCGAAAACCGCTGAAGAACAGATGCACCGGATTCAAATCTCCTTCCGCCCGCAGGCGACGCGCCAATTCAAAGGCGATGAGCGCCCCCATGCCCTGTCCGTAAAAAGTAAAGGGGACGTCCAGCAAAGGCGTCATGGCGCCGCCTAATTCAGCCAGCAACGGCGAAAGGGCGTCAAAGGGAAACTCCCCCGCCCGGTCCTCACGGCCCGGATAACGAACAATGGACAACTCCACCTCGGAAGGAAGGTCCCCGCCCATGCCGCGAAAACTGGACGCGCCCGCGCCCATTCCGGGGAAGGCGAAAATACGCAGCAGGGGTTTCTTGCCGTTGCCGGCGCGGACAAACCAGGTTTGTTCCGGGTTTTCCTCCGCTGCTCCATCCTTCCCGGCGTCGTTCTCTTTCGCCCGGGCCTGGGCCTGGGCCTCTACGGTGCGGCGTTCCCCGGCGCGTCTTTCGCCGATTCTCTGTTCGCCCGTCGAGGCGAAATCGCGCGGCGGAGCCGGGACGGGCGAAATCGCCTCGGAAGTCGGGCGGACTTCGGCGACGGCGGCGGGCTCCGGAAGCTCCCGGTCGTCGGGCTTACGCGAGGGATCCGGATGCAACTCATCGATGATGTAACGCGCCAGGCGATTGATGCTCATCTCCTGGAAAAAAGTGCGAATGGGAATAACCAGGCTGAACTCAGCGCGAATCCAGTTACGCAACTCGAAAAGGGTGATGGACGTGAGCCCCATGGCCGTCAGATGCTTATCCACATCCAGTTCCTCGGAGGGCACGCCCAGCACGCGCGCGCAATGGCGATGCAGAAAATTCAAAACCACGCGCATGCGCGTATCGTCGTCCATGGCGGCCAGTTTGTCCACGGCCAGCTTGTCCTGAGCCGCGCCGATTTCAGGCACGCGCTTCGCTTCGCCCAGGGTCAGATATTCCGGCGAAACCATCCGCAAACCGGATAATTCCAGGACCAGGTTTTCATTTTCATCAAAGAAACGCAGTTCCCCTTCCAGGGCGCCCTCCTCGCGATCCCGCAGAAGAACATGGCACCAGCGCGGCGAAACGCCCGAGCGATGAAAACGAATTCGCTCCAGGCGCAGGGGCAGGTATTCGCGGCGGCGACCCTCGGGATCCGCGGCCAGGGTTAAGAACTGAAGCGCTTCATCAAGATAGGCCGCGCGGGCTTCGCCCCGAACGGAGTCGGTCGGGGTCATCTCCGCCAACACTTCACTCTTACCGCGACGAATGGACGCGAAAGCGGAAGGCCCTCCGGCTCCGAGACCGACTTCCTGGGCGCAACGTTCCGAAACGGCCGCGGGCAGTTCATGCTCCAAAAGGTGAGGAGCCGTTTTTACGCGACGAGCCTCAATGCGACCCGTCACCGGCATCAGCCAGGCGTCCTGATCGTCGTCCTCGGCCAGGTAGACCCGACAATCGAAGACGTCGTTTTCCCGCGCGCCGTCGGATTTTTCCTCCAGCGCCAGCTGGGCGCGCAAAGTTCCCGTCAGCGGCGGCAGGGGCCGAAAGTCCATGTCGCTCAGCACGAAGTACGGCGCCTTGAGCACGGAACCCGCCGCTCGTTGAATCATTTCAATAAAGAAGAGGGAAACTCCGCCGCTTCGCGCGCGACGCGACAATCGCCGCGACTCCAGGCGATTTTCCCAGACGTGCATGGGCGGGTTAGCCAGGCGAAAGTAGCGACCGGCCGTGGATTCGCTCGACGAAAGAGCCGCGCGCATGCCCGTGTCGGTTGGATTAAAATCCGGCCAGTAGCGTTCCTTCTGCCAGGGATAGGAAGGCAAGGAAACGAGATTGCCCTCGGGATAGAGCGCCGCCCAGTCCGGCGAATGGCCCAGGGAATACAGGCGCCCCAGACACTCCAGCAGCGCCGGCCAGTTGGGTTGGTCCTTGCGCAAGGTGGGAACGACGGCTCCCGGACGCCCCTGGATGATCTTGCGAAACGCGGCGATGAGTACGGGCTGGGGGCTGATCTCCACGAAGATTTCATGGTTTGATTTGAGCAATTCCTCGACGGCTTTGTGCACGAGCACCGGTTCGCGAAGATTTCGATACCAGTAGGCGGCGTCCAGGCGCGTGCCCGGTATCAGTTCGCCCGTGACCGTGGAATAGAAAGGAATGGCGCTGGAGAGGGGACTGATGTCCTGAATGTTCTCCAGTAATTCGTCCTTCAAGGGTTCGATCTGAGGACTGTGAGAGGCATGGGCCACGTTGACCATGCGCGCGAAGACGTCCTTGCTTTTGAGATCCGCGTGGACTTCCTGAACGGGGCCGGGTTCGCCCACCAGCAGGAAGGTCTCCGGCCCATTGCGCGCGGCGATGGTGACGCGACTCTCGTATTTGTCGACGATGTGCAGGGTCTGGCGCAGGGGCAACTCCACCAGCAACATGGCGCCCTTACCGTGTAGTCGCTTCAATAGCGCTCCGCGACGACAAACAATGCGCGCGGCATCGCTCAGGGTCAACACGCCCGCCGCCTGCGCCGCGGCGATTTCGCCCATGCTCTGCCCAAGTACCGCGTCCGGTTCAATGCCGTAGTGCCGCAGCAGGCGAAAGAGCGAAACCTGCATGGCGAAAATGGCCGGCTGCGTAATTTCCGGCATGTCTTTTTGAAAACTGGAACTGGGGGAATTCAGTTCCTCCATGAGGGACCAGCCGCCGAATTCGCGGATGGCGGCGTCGCATTCCTCAAGAGCCTTGCGAAACATGGGCTCCACCCGCATGAGGTCCCGCCCCATGCCGGCCCACTGAGACCCCTGGCCTGAAAAAACGAAGACCAGTTTACGACGACGCTTCTCCTCGGCCGGCCCGGAACTGAAGGAAAGCCCCGGCGGCGTCGCGCCCGCCAGGTAACCTCGGAGCAGTTCTTGCGCTTCCCCGGCCGTACCGGCCGTGAGCGACATGCGATAGTCCAGGTGCCCCCGACGCACCGCGGCCGTGTAACAGATATCCGCGAAATTGCGCGCGCGCTCCTCGTCTCCCAGAAAGTCCAGGTAGTTCTGGGCCAGGGCGCGCAGGGCGCCTTCGGTTCGCGCCGACAGCGGAAGCAGAAATTCCGGCAGAACTTCTTCACCCTTCGCGGTCGAACGCAAATACAAACTGCGGGAATCCACGCGCGGCGTGCGCGGGAAGGCTTGCAGCACCACGTGGGCATTGGTTCCGCCGAAGCCGAAGGAGCTCACGCCCGCCAGCAGCGGTCCGGCCGGCCAGGGGGCCAGTTCGTTCTGCACGCGCAGTTGCAGTTTATCAAATGGAATCAGATGATTGGGTTCATTGAAATGCAGACTGGGCGGAATTTCGCGATGATTCAGGGCCAGGGACGTTTTGATCAAACCGGCCATGCCGGCCGCCGCTTCCAGGTGACCCAGGTTCGTTTTGACGGACCCGATGCGGCAAACATTACCGGGAGCTCTTTCACGCGAAAGCACGGTGCCCAGCGCGGAAGCCTCGATGGGATCTCCCAGGGACGTGCCCGTACCGTGGGCTTCCACGTACTGAACTTCTCCCGGCGAAATGCCGGCGCGATCATAGGCCTTGAGGAGCACCTCTTCCTGGGCCTGGGGATTGGGCGCCGTCAGGCCGTTGGAGCGACCGTCCTGATTGACGGCCGTGCCGCGAATTACGGAATAAATGAAGTCTCGATCGGCCAGCGCGCGCGAAAGCGGTTTCAGGACGACGATGCCGGCACCTTCGCCGCGAACGTATCCATTGGCGCTCTCGTCGAAGGACTTGCAGCGCCCGTCGGACGCCATGAAGCCGGACTTACTGAAGTTGACCGTCAATCCGGGCGAAAGGATCAGGTTGACGCCGCCCGCCAGGGCCATGGTGGATTCGCCGCCGCGAATGCTTCGACACGCCAGGTCCAGGGCCACCAGCGAAGACGAACACGCGGTATCCACCGCCAGGCTCGGCCCGCGAAAATCATAGAAGTACGAAATACGATTCGCGGCGATACTCAACGCACCGCCCGTGCCGGTGTAGGCATCGCTCAAAGCGGGGTCGGCCAGAAGCAAACTGCCGTAGTCGAAAACCGACACGCCCATGAATACACCCACGCGGGTTCCTCGCAGGCGCTCGGCCGACTGCCCCGCGTCTTCCAGGGCTTCGTAGGAAACTTCCAGTAATTGCCTTTGCTGGGGATCCATGCGCGCCGCTTCCCGCGCGGGAATCTTGAAAAAGTTCGCGTCGAAGAGATCGGGCCGGTCGACGAAACCGCCCCAGCGCGTATTCATCTTACCGGGCACGGACGGATTCTCGTCGAAGTAGGCTTCCACGTCCCAGCGGTCCGGCGGAATTTCGGTCACGGCGTCCACGCCGTCTCGCAACAGCTTCCAGAACGATTCCGGATCACGCACGCCGCCCGGGAAACGACAACCGATACCGATGATGGCGATGGGCTCTTCCTTGCGAATTACCTCGGTGGGCCGCTCGATGGCCCCGCGATCCGCGTATTCCCCCACCAGGCGCCGCACGACTGATTCGATGGTGGGATACTCGTAGAAGAGCGTGGGCGAAAGTCGTCCCCCCAGCCAGTTCTCCAGTTCTCCGGTCAAACCGATGGTCTGGGACGAAGTCAGGCCGATACGAGCGATGGGCGTGCGAATATCCACCGCCGCGGGATCGATTTTCAAAAGACGCGAAATATGTTCGATGAGCCAGTCCTGAATTCGCACGGGGGATTTGGCGGGCGCGGCCGACGCATCATCCACCGTATCCTGACTCCAGCGCGCCACGACTTCCAGGTCGTCGTTCAAATAAGCGGTCCGCGTGGGGCGACGACGGATTTTGCCGGCGGAAGTCCGCGGCACGGTTCCGGGGCGAATCAACACCACGGCGAAGACGTGGAGGTCATGTTGTTCGGCCACGGCCTGGCGAATGCTCTCCATGATTTCGGTCGGAACGGCTTTGCGCTGGGTACGCTCCAGTTCCTGGACAATAACCAATCGCTCCGCGCCTTCCACGTCCACGGCGAAAGCCGCGCCCGCGTCCGCTCGCAAAGCGGGATGACTACGTTGCACCGTGAGTTCGATATCCTGAGGATAATAGTTCAGGCCGTCGACGATGATTAGATCCTTGATGCGCCCCGTGACGAACAGGCGTCCGCCCAGCATGAAACCCAGGTCTCCGGTTTTCAACCAGGGACCGTCTTCCGGAGCTTCGTCGGAACCACCGGCCGCCTTTTTTCCGGGAAGAGTAGCCTTGAAATATTCCTCGGTAT
>CAZGYS010000316.1:0-7541 GCA_964530305.1 uncultured Leptospiraceae bacterium | reverse complement strand
TCGCGCTCGGATCGGGTCCCGATCGGAAGGTTCGAAAGTGTCATGCAGAGCTCCCGTCATATGATGATTGTCGAACCGTGATAGAGGATCTGGCCCTGGAATTGAGGATGTATTTTGCCCTGGAGAGTGCTGGTTAGTCATCGATCGCAATATTGTTATCACACTTGCTAGAGGAATGTAATCACAGAATTTTGTTTTGTGGAATCGCCGCGAGTTGGCTTCAAGCTTTCTTCGCCAGACCGTTTTCAATCAGTTCATCATTGATCAGTTTTCCATATCGCAGAATTTCAGAAAAGTCTTTTCGTACTTTGTCGTAGTGAATTTTCGCGAGATAGCGTCCGTACTTTCCGCGTTTTCGAGTCTCCACGATCAGCTGGCTGTTCGTAAGTTGTCTTTCGAGAAATTTCTTCGCGTCTTTTCGTTTCTTCGTCGTGAGTTCGGGAGCGGTCACGCCGAGCAGTCGGACTTTCGCGCGAATCGTGATTTCAAAACCAACGTTGAGATTCAAGAAAAGTGTATCGCCGTCGACGACTTCGACTAGCTGGCCGTGGTAGACGTACGGCGTTCGGGGAAACTCTTTCGTATCGGCGGTTGTTTGTTCGAGATCGTTTTCCAGCAACGAGCGCAGGTGGTCGGAGAGATTCGACGTGCGTTCCTTCGCGGCTTTGAGCAGTTCGCGGGACAGACGGAAGCGGAAGTAAGTATCGTTGGTCATGGCGGGAAGAATCACCCGCCATGGTCCGTTCGTCAAGTGGCTGTTTCTATGCGATGTGAATGGCCGGGCGCGGAACTTCCGCATTAGACGCGGTGAAATCCAGTTTGAGAACGGGAGAAGAGTTTTCCCCGACTTCTTTTTTGTTCAAGAACACGATCCAGCCCGCCCGGGTTCCCGCCGCGCGGCGAACCAGTTCGGACACGCTTCTTTCCCCGGGATGCAGGACACCCACGTCCAGCAAAACCAGATCAGCAGAACGTCTTTCATAAGCCGCGAAATCGGCCAGTTCCCGCTCCAGAGTGTCCATATTCAATTCACTTCGATTGTATACCGCGAAATATTCCGCGCGAAGACGGCGAAACTCCCGCTGCATCTTTTCGGAAACCTCGTCGAATCCCTCAAAACGCAGATCCGTCAGCCGTTCTCGTAGAATGTCGGTGGGAGTCCTTGAAAGAAAAAGCACGGCTCGACTTCTCACGAGAGCTGAAACCGCCGCGTCTAAAAGAAAATCCGTTCTCTGGCGGGCGCTCCCCGCGGACAATACCGCCAGCCGTCCGGGGCGAAGATAGACTCCTTCACACCCGGGCAGAGGCAAACCGTTTTCGTGCAGGTTGCGCCGCAACCACTGATTGGGACGACTGCTCATCCGTTTGCGAAAAGCGGAAAATACAATGAATCCGCGTCCTCATCAACAAACCCACGCTCGACGATACTTCTGTCCCATACGGTCGCGCGCCTCTGGAGATCCCGCAGCCTCTCCAGATTAATTCCGATCAAGTGGCCGTTTCCGTATACGGTAAAGATGAACAGCTCTTCCCGGTTGTAATCGTTGCGAAAGTAATACGGCAGCCATTGCGCGCCGCCCAGCTCAAAACACATTTCGGGCGTGCGAATGACGCCGTCGTTCTTGCGGTCGTATTCACTCACGCGCACCGCCTGGCTTTTATTCGGGCCCAGACCCGCGTACTCGATCAGCAGGCAGGTTTCGCCGCGCAGCACACGGATTGCCTCCCCGCGTTGCAGACCGTCAAGACCGCCGTTCGCTTCGATGATGTTTTTGATTGACTGCATGTAGACCTCCAATTAAATGCACTACATGCAGTGCTCAGGCGAAACATAGCACGAATGGGAATATTCGTCAACAAAAACAATATTAAAGCTTGATTATTTACGAACCCGCCCGCCTGATTGACCATACGTAAACAAGTGTCGTGGCTGGGTTTTCTATCTCACATGGTTTCGCCGTTGGCGGGTTAAGCTATCACTCAAAAATATTCAATAGGCGCTAATAGGCCAAATCGAATTGATGGGTTGTGCGCCAGTACGAATCCCACTCGCCGTTTACGGGATATTCCTCTTCATCTGAAACCTTGACAATTCGCCCTGATTGATCGTATTCGATCTTTCGCACAAAGTGGGGTCGCTGAATTCTTTTTACGCGGCCCTTAATGTCATAAAAGATCAAATGTTCCGAAACTCGATTATTCTGCTCACTGAGTACTTCCGCGATCAGGCGATTTTTGCCATCATACTGAAACTCTGTTGTCTGAACTGCGGAATGTCGCTCACCGGCTGGTTTCGAAACCAGCGCTACGAAGCGCCCGTCACTATCCCGACGGCAATCGATCAGGTCATTCTTTCCATGTTCTTCAATTCGGACCGGGAAAAGGTTTTCGCTTAAATAGTACAAATTCAGTAGTTCATTGTCCGGTATGTCCTGTTCTTGCGTGTGCCTTATCTTAATGGAGTTAAGACGCGACAGTTCATCGTACGAAAATGTTTGTATCGCAACGGGATCTTCCGAAGCATCTTCGAAATAGTGCACGCATTTAAGGAATCCATTCTCTCCATATTCAAGCCTTGTTTCGCCATCAGAGTCGGGAGAATGATGCTTGGTTAAACGGCCTAGTTCATCAAACTCTACATTGGTCTCATGTACAACCTTTCGATCTTCGAGGAGCATATTTGAGATAACTTTGCGGGGGTTATGACCACAAAAAGCACCATACGATTTAGAAGTTCCGGATAACTGTCCTTCGAGTGACATTTCCGAAAGGACTCTTTGAAAGCCGGGCCCAAGGCTAATGAATTCAGCAGGAGTTGTCTTCTGAAGCGGGAGCGCAATCGGTAGTTTCGCAAAGTCCATTACTGCCGTTTCTTCGATGACAAACTAAAAGGACAAACGCGATTGAGTTATGGCTGCCAACGAGGTCCTCGAAATCAATACATGAATTTTCGAGCTTTTTTATCAGGTAACATTTCATGTTCAACCTTTTTTCCGTCCCGAACATGCAGTATCTGTTCTACGGCAAACGTAACGCCCTTGATTTTGCAGAATTTCGTAGCAAGGCGATTTGCGCTCCAGACCTTAAACTCCCATCGATAGTGTCTGATGTCGGTACGAGCCTTAAGGCCATCGCCCATCGGGCCACGTTTTCGAATTGAATTCTCGAAGCGTGCTTCGGGCTGAAAGGGCTTGGAGCACACCGGCTCGGCATTTAGTTGAGTATAGTCGGCAATATACTCACCATAATTGAGTTTTTCATTCTTAAAGCTATCTGAGTATTCGGTTAGTGCCTCTCTCGGGGGCAGCCCGGGAATACCCGGACGATCCTTTATGGGACGACGCACAATCTCAAAACTGCATTTTCTCGGAGGGCTTATTTTTTTCTCGGACCCATGACTGGAAGTGTAATTCATATAGAACTTTACTCTCCACTTATGCCCAAGCCTGTTCGCATTTTCAAATTCATCCTCCTTGTTCATGAAGAATCGAATATCGGAGGAACAACACTCGCATTCGCCCGGTTTACGCACTTCCATAGGCGGTATAAAAGGCTTCGGCCCCAGATTCGGGCCCGGCGTTCCTTTTGGACCTGGTTTATTCTTCCGTGATGGTTTTTTCTGGTCTTTACCTTCCGTTCCGCCTGGAGATTCGCCCGGTTCGTCTGTTGTTTTACCTTCGGGGATTCGAAATTCGATCTTGTCCCAGAATTCCTTAATGACCGGCCAGAAAATAATTCCGAGTGTGATTAGTAACGCGAGCGCCAGCAAGCCGAGCATCAGGGGCGTTACCAGAACAGGACTCATGGGGATGACTTTTCTCTGGATGGTTTCGCGCTGAAGCTTTCCGCTGGCGCCGCCTTTTTTCACCTCGCTATGAATGGCTCCATCTGATGACACTGTAACGCTGAGACTTTTGTGTTCCAGCCCGATACCAACGCGCCTGGCGATTGGACTTTCAATATTTATCGAATAGCGGAGTGCACCCCCTTCGCCTCCCGTTCTTTTGACCAGCCCATGCTCCTCGGCGGAACTTAAGATTTTCTGCGCGGCCTTGCTATCAATGATTGCCTGTCCAATTCTTACAACCACGGATTGACTCACATCTTTGATGCTCTTCAGTGAGAGGGCTTTTCGCAGCGATTGTAATGCCCCGGTTTTTTCCTCTCCCCTGCGGTCCGGAGACCGCTGGATCGTACTTAAATCTTTTTCACTTCCTTGTTGGATCGTGTGGGTAAGTTCATGAGCCAGCAGTGTCCGCCCGTCCTTGGTACCTGGGCGATACTGGTCTTTTCCGAGAACGATATGGTTGTTCAGCGTGTAAGCTTTTGCGTTTAACTCGGCAGCCGAATTTGCGGCGGGTTCGTCAGTATGAATTCGAACATGCGAAAAATCTCTGCCGAATCGGGGCTCGAAAAATTTTCTCTCCGGGGCAGGTAGAGGCTTACCGCCTGAAGACAGAACTTTATTGACGGAAGAAGTACCCGCTGCCTGCGCGGAGCTGCGACTTCCTCCAACTTTGCGCCTGATGACCGGTTTCCGCGAAGAGGTCTTTCCAGAGTGTTTCGCGTGGTTCTTGGAATTCCCAGAGTGAAGACTTCCCGCTTCAATCGTGGAAATGTGGTCATTACTATTGGTGTTGACGACCAGTTGCGCAATTTGATCTGCTTCTCGTTCGGCAGGTGTATCTTGAGCACCGATTAAGAGATCGGCCTGAATTACTCCAGCACGAAGTAAGTCCTGCATCTCCTTGCTGCCGTTTACGTGCTGTAGCTGATTCGACTTTACTTGCTGAATCTGTTGCGCGCTAAACGATGTTCCTGATGATTGATGTCTGCCGTTGTTCTTCGCGCGGGTTTTGCCGTTAGCCTGCAGGCGCGGCTTCTTTGTTTGAGCTCGTTGGGACATATCGCACTCTTATCTGGAGAATGTGCAATCTCAATTTGCCCGGAAGACCCAGGTTGGTCAACAGCTTCACAGTATCGTTGTATGGTTATTTTTGATAATGATTAATCTTCGATGCAGGCATGTATTCAGAATCTTAAGCCGAAATTGAACCTATCCAAGGTGATTTACTTGAATTAGTAGGATAATCCTATCGCAGTGAGCGTTTTAACACTGTTGAGGCTCAGTCATGAAATCCGTCTTGGATAGGAATGTACCACTTGATCAAATCAGCTCTGAGATGAATAGAACTGATGCTATTCTTCAAATTGCTCTTTCAGAGTTGCTCTCAGAACATGAATCTGAGGATTCAAAGGCCCATGAAGAAATAAAATCTCTGCGACAAACGACCGAAGCACCGGAAACGAGCAACGAGGCGCCGTTGGATATCATAGTCAGATCCTTTCGTCTAGGTAATCTTGAGCGCGATATCTTGCTTCTTTGCTTCGCTCAAGCATTCAAGGCTGAATATGGCCATAAATATGCCGCACTCCAGAAGGATATTGGGAAGCCTTATGCGACGATGAACCTCTTTGCCAGGCTTTTTTGCTCCACATTGGAAGAGCATGAAGAGCTTCGTCGAGTAATGATGCCGGACGCCCCGCTGTTTTTGAACGGCCTGTTGGTATATTCGAAAGACACAATGCAGACAAGCCCATTGCGCCTTTTCGCGCCAGTAGTAATCGATGAACGCATTGCCGACTACTTGCTGGGCAATAGTCATTTGGACTCTTCCCTTTCCGATTTCATTGAAGCGGCATATGGAGGCGAAAATGATACATTCGATCACTTGTTCATGAATGCGGGCCTCAAGAAAGAAGTCCTTGGGCTATCAAAGCAAATTCTAAGGCCGGATGCGCCATCGACTTTGTCGTTTTATGGGCCTTCTGGTGGTGGGAAAAAAAGATTGGCCCGCGCTCTTGGCCTGGAGTCAGGTTTACCGACGATCACACTCGATTGCAAGAAACTGAAACAATTTGCGGATAGTGGCGATATTTCTCTGTTGAGAAAAATTTTCAGGGAATCTTTGCTTTTCGGAGCTGTTCTGCTGCTGGCCTATTTTGACAGTCTTTTGGCCGAGGATGGGGAGCTCGAGGTCGCCGCCGAGCAACTGCTCGCATTGGCTGACGAGCACCCTGGTCCAATAGTTTTAACCTCCGAGGGTGCACTTACTTCCGTTCGACATAACAGCGAAGTACGAGAGTTTGTTTCCATTCATATTCCCATTCTTGAATTCTCGCAACGCGAAGAGCTATGGAAGTCGCTCCTATCGACGGATGAAGTCGAGCAAGGTATCGTCGCGCGCGACATCGCCAATCGCTTTGCTTTCACGCAAGGCCAGATCCGAAAGGCCTTCTCGATAGCGCAAAACCAGGCCCGTCGTAGAGTGGGTTCAGATCCCGTAATCCGCGAACAAGATGTTATTGCTGGTTGCAGAGCCATGGGCAATCAAAAGATGTCTAACCTCGCGCGAAAACTCGACCCGAAGTTTACCTGGTCCGACATTGTGCTGCAAGAATCCGTTATGGAACAGCTCAAAGACGCGTGTGTTCACATGAGACGCCGACAGCAAGTGTATTCTGAATGGGGCTTTGAAAATACTATTGCGGGCGGCAAAGGCTTAAATCTCCTTTTCTCTGGTCCTCCGGGCACTGGCAAGACTATGGCTGCAAGTATCATGGCAATGGAGTTGCGTCTTGAGATCTTTAAGATTGATTTGTCGACCATTATAAGCAAATACATCGGCGAGACGGAAAAAAACCTGACTCGAATATTCAAAGAAGCAGAAACGGCTAATGCAGTTTTGTTCTTTGATGAAGCCGACGCTTTATTTGGGAAACGCAGTGAAGTGAATAACGCTCATGACAGGTATGCAAACGTTGAGGTGGGTCACCTGCTTCAGAAAATGGACGAGTATGAGGGCATGACTATACTGGCGACCAACCTGATTGATAATATAGACGAAGCTTTTAACCGGCGCCTGCACTTTGTAATTGAATTCGCGGTTCCTACGGCATCGGAAAGAGCGAAAATATGGGAGTTGGCATTTCCCAAAAGCGCTCCATTGGGAACTGATCTAGATATCGAATTCTTGTCGGAAAACTTGAACCTCACGGGAGGCACTATAAAGAACATATCTGTTCACGCTGCCTTTTTCGCCGCCGAGGAAGAGCAAGCTATATCGATGAGACACATAATGCGTGCCCTGAAAAGGGAATATGCGAAAGAAGGTAAGTCCTTGATGTCCTCAAATCTTGGACCCTACGCGGAGCTATGTGAATAGAAGCAATCAACGAGGTGTCGGTAGAGTATCAACCGAACGCCTCAAAATGCAGTATTCAATACTCCTGCATCAATCACTATTTTCCTTTTTCATGAATGGTCGCCCCTCGCCCAGCAGCAGCCAGGTTGGATTAACTCCGTAGTTTTTCCGCAATCGGATCAGTAGCGTGCTGGTGAATTCCCGCTCCTTCGACCGGTCCAGAACTTCACGAATTACATTGCGTGAGCGATAACCGATTTCCAGACTTGCCGCGTTTGGAGTCTTATCAAGCTTGGCTAACACCCACTCAAGTCGATCATACATTGTTTGTGGATC
>CAZGYS010000315.1:0-7559 GCA_964530305.1 uncultured Leptospiraceae bacterium | reverse complement strand
GTCCGCGCGAGGAAATCGTGTTTCGCCTGCCGGAGAAGGGCGGAGACCTGCGACTGTACTACGGCAATCGCTACCTGACTCCTCGGGACTACGACATTCGCGAAACCTATCGCGCGAAGGCGCGACACGTAAAATACAAGGCGGGCGCCCATACCAAAAACGCGGCTTTCTCGTATTCCATGATGGAACCGCCCCTGTCTTCCTGGATCATTCGTATTTTGTTCTGGCTGGGACTACTGGCGCTGGCTTTCCCCGCGTTCAAAATTTTCACGTCCTACGCGAAGGCCATGAACGAGGCACGCGCGAAAACCGCGGGTTAGCAACCCGCGGGAATTTTCTTGACGACCCCGACGAGCCGCGGACAAAATCGTGTAATTATTAATCTGGAGTTCATGCCATGCCCGTAACCGATATCAACTGCCCGGTCTGCAAGGAACAGATGCAAAAGAAAAATATTCCCCAGGGAATCGAAATCGATTATTGCAACAATCACGGCGTCTGGCTGGACGTGGGAGAATTGGAAACCTTCGCGGCGGCCATGCAATCCCAGAGTGCTCCGTCCGGAGGCGGCGGCTCCTCGAAAGGCGGAATCGCCAAGAATATAGCCAAGGGTCTGGGCGGCGCGGTGGTGGCCGGCACCGGATTCAGCATCGGGCATCGCCTCGTGGGCGGCCTGGTCAACAGCATATTCGGCGATTAAAATTTTGGGAATGGGCGTGCCCGTTCCCGAAATCGGCCATCCCCCTTTCCTGGCGCGCCCGTCTTTTCCCGGATTCCCCCCGGATGTGGCGGGGGCGCTTCGTGTTGCTTTTCCCTTTCCATTCACTGGTTGAGTTCGCGAACCATTCGCGAATGGTTCTCGCTGCCCCATTTACCGGGATTCACAGCGAGGTTTTTTCAAGTTTAGGGAGGCAACATGCCCTGGAAAATTATAAAAACGAGGATCGGTCGCGCCGGAAGCCGCGATCGACGCATGGCCGCGCAGCGCGAGTGGGATCGCCAGTACGGCGAAGACAACTGGCAGGTGGGCTATCGCATCGAAGGCGATTTCGTGTCTCAGGACGACGCCCTGGAAAGCGTCTACTACGCCAGTTATGAAGCGCATTTTCGCGAGCACCCCGACGACCTGCGAGAACTGATTGAGACCGCGCGTAAGCTACGCAATCCCCACGCCGAGGCGACGACGGGCGTGGACCTGCAGGTTCCCGCGGTCCTGGATTATCTGGAGCGCAATAATCTAAAATTGGCGGGAGACGAGGTTGTGGATATCGGCACCTGGCAGGGCAAGCGTTCCCATGCCCTGAGCGTTCGCCTCAGTCCACTGCATATCAAGTGCGCTCTGGCGCCGAACATGACCCTGGAGAAATTCTGGCAGGAAAAGAAATGCCTGGCTGTGTGGGAGGATGAATAAAGCAAAACGGCAACCCTTCGCGCGAAAACGGACTTCGTCGCCGGGTTGCCGCTGAAGCAAAGAGGAGGCAGTCCCTCCCCAGCGTCACAAGTCTTCTTCGACCAGTATGCTGAGTTTGTAATCGATGGGGCCGGAGACCGCCAGCTCATAGAAGCCGGAGGACAGACGGCTGAAGTTCATGGAATCTTGATCCGCCGCCAGCACGCGAGAATCAACCAGGCGATTGTCTCGGGTAAGCTTCACGCGATAGGAACCGGCTTTCTTTTCGACGAAGCGAACGGAGAGCATCAGTTCCTTGTCGGATTCCCGAACTACCTGGTATTCCAGGCGAAGAGCGGAATAACCCTGAACGGAGTGTTGCAGTTCCACGCGGGGTTTTTGTTCCGCGGCGGCGCCGGCCGAACGAACGGCGACAAAGCTCTGGGGAATCTCGACGATACCGCGCAGGGAAGATTTAATGACGTCGATACCTTCGCGCGTCATGCGCAGAACGACGCCGGGAACGGAAGCAGCTTCTTTCGTGGTGCTTCGGGCGATGATGTTTTTGAGAACTTCGGGAACGGGGACGGAGGGAATCTCGGGATTGGCCATGATGCGTTTGGCGGCCAGGATGGTTTGCGCGCCTTCGGGAAGGGCGGCGGCGGAGCCGGCTTCAAGCTTTTCTATAAGCAGGGCCGTCTCTTCTTCATCCGAATGCTCCCCTTGCAGAGCCTGGAGATTGCCGGCATCGAGAAGGGAGGCCATGCCTTCCTCCAGTTTGAAGAGGGCGTTTTTCTGCTCTTCATCCAGATTGCCGGGGGCATTGTATAAACTGCCGGGAGATTCTATGAAATTGCGTAGGAGATGATCTTCACTTACGTTTATATTCTCGCTGCTTGCAGTGTTTCGACTGCGAAACTTTATATGTAATAAACCGCTGTGCTTCGCGGGCCGGGTTGCCGGTCCCTTTGTTTAGTTGATAAGACGAAAAAAAAGCCGCCCATCCCGGTAATTTTTTTCAGGGTTCAGGGGTCCGAGGGCTCGAATATTCGTCATCAGTTTCATTAGTATTAGGATTTCAATAGTATTTGATTCCGAGCTTCTTTTTCAGCCTCATATCCTTGAGACTATTGCGATTCCAGTAATCCGACATAATCGAGTGGGTGAGCCGGGCTTCGGTATTGAGGGAACGCGCCCCCGGTCCGAAGCCGCTTTTGTAGGACTCCCGCCAGCCCAGAATTTTGTACGGCATATTATCCTCATATACGATCCACAAGCGCCGCTCATCCTCCGGATACGTCAGGGAGTAGACCTTCAAATTGGTGCCCCGGAACTTCATGCCCACCTCATGGCCCGGTTTGTAAGCGGTGATTTCCGCCCGAGCCTTGCGAGGCTCCATCTTCTTATGTAGAAGTCGGATGTACATCGAGGAAGGCAGCATCCGAAATTCGCCGACAGGCAGATGGCGCGGCGATATGCGCAGGCGAGTCCAGAGATCGTCTTCCAGGTGGGTGACCGGCAGCTCCAGACGCTGATCCCCTTCGTTCATAAAGTAGGAAAACCAGCGGGCTTCGTAGGAGTTCCTACGCAGATTCAGCTGGGTGAAGGTATGCCCGCACCATTCCTGGGAAGTCGTAGTAACCTTCAGACTGCGCGGACGGGAATGGAAGTCCACGGGCGTGAAAACGGAGCTCATCATGGAGTAGTCGTAAACGCCCGTGGGGAATTTCTTCAGTAAATTGAGCTTGAGAATGGACACGGCATCGCTTCGATCTCCACCCTCGTATTTCACCTGTTTAGTGCGTAGGAACTCCTCGGTAACGAAGACCAGTACCGCTTCCCCGGGATGCACCTGACCGTAACGGGCTTGCTTGAGAGCATAGCGAGACAGCTCGGCTTCCCCCCGACCCCAGTAGCTCTTGAACTGCTTCGCCTGGGCGACGGCATTGGCGCCGAGGGGCGTGGAATGGGTGGTCTCCGAGCAACCGGCGACAAACCAAATAATAAGAAGAAGAAAAACGGGCAATAGCTTCAGCGACTGTTTCATGGGAACTCCGACAATCCATCCCCGTTCTCCGGGAAATTCACCGCGCGGGATTGGAATATATTGAAAACAACATATCCATGGACAAGAGCGCCGGCTATGGTAAATTTTTCCCCGTCACAATTAAGCCGTTTGAACTTAATATATAAAGGGAAAACACTTGCCCTGACCGGAACGAAACTGGTATTCTGCGAGAACATCGCGGAGCCAACCAAATCCCCCGCTCCCGCGTCCAACAATCATCATGGAAAAATCGCCCCCCTGAAGAATACTCATCCCAAACTTACATGGCGCACGTTCGCCCTCGCGGCAATCCTCCCCATGGCCTTCGGCCTGTTGATGCAACCGCGCTCGGGACAAGCCGCCGGCGAAACGCGGGCCTACACGCCCCCCGCGGCGAAAGTTCAAAACCTGGACACGGGGCTACCGGCCACGCATCAACTGGCTCTCAAACGCATCAACGCGTATCGCGTGGGCGCGGGACTCAAGCCCTGGCGATACGACTCCTCCCTGACCGCCATGGGCCAGGCCCACGCGAAATACGGCTTGATCAATTGCAAGGCCCGTCGCCCTTACGGCGGGCACTTTCAGAACAAGGACTACCCGGGTTACAGCGAAGCGGGTCACATCGCCGCGCGCACGAGCGGTCTGGCTTATGCCAAGAAAGACGCGCTGGCCGGCCTGGAGAGTTTGATTGCCGCGCCCTTTCATCGCGTCCAGTTTATGGATCCGGTACTCAGTCGCGTAGGCGTGGGTCACTCTTACGAAAATCGCTGCGGCATCACCCTTTTTGTCGCGCGTCCCGACGGTAAGCCCACCGCGTGGCCGAAAGGCACGCCCCGCTTTATTTTGTTTCCGCCGCGAAACTTTCAGGACGCCTTGACGGAATTCAAGCACGAACAGCCCGATCCTCGCCCGAAGGCCTACCACGGCAAACTCACGGGCACGGTGATAAGTATTCATCTGAGTCCGGAAGACACCTCGGATTTCGAGGACGCGGAATTCGACATCCGCGATTCAAGCGGGAACGCAATCGCCGCGTGGGTTCGGCACCCGGCCAAACCGGCCGTAACAAAACCGCCCGGAATCTACCCGCCCGAAATCCTGGGACGCGTGATGACCGCGTTTCGCCGCAATCACTACGCGGTCTTCGCCATGACGAAGAAACCCCTGAAGCCGGGCACCACCTACAAGGTCAACGCGCGCCTCAAAATCGACGGCAAGTCCCATAAAGTGGAATGGTCCTTTCGCACGCGTTCGCGCACGGTCTGGAATATCAACGCGGGAGATAATCGCCCCTGGCAAAGCCTGGCTTTCGCGCTCAAACATCACCAATCAGGAGACGTGATTCGCTTCGGGCCGGGTCGCCACGAATTCAACGTCACCGACTGGCTACACCGAGACCTCATCATTCAGGGCGCCGGGCCGGGCAAAACCACGCTCTTCAGCAATCGCCGCGCGCGCTTTAATATAAAGCTGGCGCCCAAAGGTCGGCTGGTGTTGCGCGATTTGACCTATGATTCCAGCGTGGCCCTGCTGCACATGAGCGGGACCAGTTCGGCCCTGCTGCGCAATGTCCGTATCAAGGGACGCGCCCGGGGACACTTCTTTATTATAGCCGATCCCGGTTCGAAGCTCTACCTGGCTGATTGCGATCTCCGCGGCGTGAAGTCCAATTGGTCCATTTTTATACGCGGACGCGGTCGAACGGCTCCCCCCGCGAGTGTAATACTGGGACCCCGCAATCACTTTCGCGGTCCGGGCGTAATGAGCCGGGGCAAGCGCGAAAACGGTAAAGTGCCGGATTCGCTTTTTTAAGAAGCGATTTTACCGAGGGCGATTCGGCTCCGGGCGATTTTGGTTCGGACGTCACGCGAAGGCGAAACTATACACCGAATGGTCGCCCTTCAAACCCTTGAGTCCGGCATTGCGTCGTTTGACCTCCCGGACTCCGTTTTGCTTGAGCAATCCGCGCACCTTTGCGTCCGCGAAGACTTCATCCGAGAGCGTGGCTTCTCCGCCGCGGGAAATGGCCTCCATGCGAGCCGCCTTATTGATGGCCCCGCCGAAATAGTCGATGCGTCCGTTTAAGTTAACGAGAATCGCCGGGCCGCGATGGATGCCCAGTTTAATCACGACGCGACGCTCATCGCTCTTATCCGCGTTATAGGCAGCCATGCGTTCGCGCACGCCCATCAGGGCCTTGACGGCGGACTCATTGGACGTAAACGAAGCCATGACTGAATCACCGATGGTCTTGATAACGGCGCCTTCGTTTTTTTCAACTTCATTGAAAAGGACCTCGAAATGATCGCGGACGATATTGTAGGCCACCGTATCTCCCAGCGCTTCATACATGCTGGTGGAACCTGATATGTCCGTGAACATGGTCGTCACCGCGGCGATTCGCATGCGTTCGCGTTCCGAGGGGGCTTGATCTCCGAACAGCTCCTTGAACTGGGGAAAGTGAATGACGTCCAGTCCGCTGAGCCGCAGTCCCAGTTGCTCCGGGAGAAGTTCAGGTCCCACTTCGTTTTCATGTAGAATGAGGCCGCTGATGGGAGCACCCTCATTCGTCATGACGAAGCGAACCTTGCCGGGCGGCGCGCTGAAATTTTCCTGCGCGAAGCTATTCTCCAGTTGAGTCAATGCAAGCTCGGTTACATCGTCCGCGGGTTCGCCCTCGATGGTGAGAACTCCCTTGCTCAAGGTAATGGGGCAAAAATAGCGATATTCACCCGGCTCCAGTTCAGTTTCACCGCTGAGCGTATTTCCCTGCGTCAGCCCGGCCACCAGTTTACGCGGATTGAGCTCCCCGGGGACTTCGCACATGGGCGGCACGGCCACGTCCAGGATATCCCGCGTCAGCGAAAAGGTCACTTCCACCCGGGTCATGAAGTCCACGTCGAAATCAACTTCGCACATGGGGCATGAAGACATACCGGCGGCTTCGTTCAGATCATGCCATTCACTGGTGATCATGTTGCAATGGGGACAGTGAACGTCCCAGTGAAAATCGAAGAGCTGCACGGAAACGCCGTGGAGAAACTCCGGAATCACTCGTCCGGGTTCGAGCTTCGCGCGCGCCGCGACGTCGTGGGGATTGATGCGCAGGACTCGCAGTAAATCGCC
This sequence comes from uncultured Leptospiraceae bacterium, assembly GCA_964530305.1. Classification (GTDB taxonomy): domain Bacteria; phylum Spirochaetota; class Leptospiria; order Leptospirales; family Leptonemataceae; genus CAZGYS01. Next base: position 993 of record CAZGYS010000315.1, on the reverse strand, counting down.
CTCCTCCAACCAGGTGGGCAGGGCTTCCTCAATGGCGCGGACGGCTTCCTTGTCCGCGCCGCCGTCTCTTTGGTTCAGGCTTTCGAGTCTCTCGCGAAATAATTCCTTGTTCATGGGAGCTCCACGTCATTTCGGAATGAATGGTTTGAAATTATCCGGAATATAGTCACAACTTGACGGCGGGGCAATCAAAAAGCAAAGTCCGGTTACGAACTTCGAGCGCGAAGCGCGGCTCGGGCGCGAGGCCGGGAATCCGACAATGGAAGTCGGATCCATTAGTTGGCTCAAGTAGTCCGTTTAAAAAGAAGCGATATGCTTGCGCAGGTCGGGAAAGAACTCGGCGAACTCCCGCTCATAGTGCTCGTAGTCCTGCTCCAACGCGTCCCCGGCGAATTCCATATTGGAACGAAACGTGGCTCGACGAGAGAGACCGTACAATGCTCGACTGATGCCCGCTACCGAGGCATAGGAAACCAGCCAGTTGAATTTCTCCATGTAAAAGAGCATGTTCCGGGCGGAATCCGGCATTTCCTTCTTGCGACCTTTCATTTCCCGATAGGTAGCCTTACTGAAACGCGCCAGGGGAACATCCGAATAATCGGCCCAGTTGGCCGCCAGAAAGTGATCATAGTACACGTCCACGATGACGGAGGCGTATTTGCGAAAGCGCGGACGCAAGCGAACCTTGCTGCGTTCCACGACGTCATGACTGTCCGTAAAACGATCGATTTCGCGGTGCATCAGTATGCCCCGCTTCACCGATTCAGCGTACGCATCAATTTCGCGTCCGCGGACATGGTCCGCTATGAAATTGCCCAGGCGTAGATCCGGATCATCGCCCGCGAGGTAGAGATGCGCCAGATAGTTCATTACAACCGGGGTCCTGGTCCCCGGCGCCTCGGTCAATGGTAATTTCGCGGCGAGAAAAATCAGGCGCTCTCGCGCCCGTTCTCCGCCGCGGCGGTTTCGCGTTCCTCGAGTACGGATGCCTGG
>CAZGYS010000314.1:4917-7560 GCA_964530305.1 uncultured Leptospiraceae bacterium | reverse complement strand
ACGTCAAGGCGGGGAAGGTCCGCCGTTCCTTTGCGCCGCCCTTCGACGCCCTGCAGTACCCTCGGCTTTCACCGTCGGGCAAATGGATTACTTTCGTCGGCGTTATCCGAGGAAGGGCCGACGTCTATTTAATGAATTTCAAGAGCGGGCGCATGCTCCGGCTGACCAATGACTGGAATCATGAATCCGGTCCGCGGTTTTCCCCGGACGAGAAATTCGTCTATTATAGTTCCAATCGCATCGCCGAGGATCCCATGCGCGTGGACGGTCGGCGGCGCGTGATTTATCGCGTGGCGATTCGCCCCGGCGCGAAGCCGGTTCTCATTGCCGCGCCGCCGGGAATTACGGACACGCCCATGGCCGGCGCGAACGGGAGTCTGGTGATTCGCTCCAACTTCACGGGGGTTCCCAATTTGTATCGGCTGGAGAACGCGTCCACGCGGACCACTCCGGCCGGCATGGGAGACCTGGCTCCGCTCACCCGCAGTCCCACGGGCGTCGTCCAGGCGTCGCTGCGCGAACGCGCCGCTCCCGGGGGCGGTCCGGGTGAAACCTTGCTGTTCACCGAGCTGGAGGAGGGCGCCTACGAAATCAAACTGCTGCCCTCGGACGAGAGCAAGCGTATCGCCGCGGTGAAAGTCTTGCCCGCGGCTGAACGCACCTATGATCCGCGGGGCTTTTCCTTGCCCATGCGCGGCACGCCCGTGGATCAGCCGGTGCGTCCATTGCGCTTCGGGGAGGACTATCGTTCACGCCTGTCCATTGAGGGCGTGCCCTTTCTTTTGATTACGGGGAGTCGCGATGAAAACGGCGACGGAGGCGTGGCCGCGTTTCTTTTCGGTCAGATGGCTGATGATACCGGAGACCATCGCCTGCGGGCCCTGGTAAACTACATCGACCAGCCCCGCACCTTGAATCTGGACGTACAGTACGCCTTCACGCGCTATCGCACGGATTTCTTCGCGGGAGTTTTTCGCCAGAACGGAACCTTTCCCATTTCCAGCCTGGACTTCAGCGCCAACAGTTTATTGTTTAATCCGAACTTTCGCATTCTGGATCAGGAGACGAGCGGCGTTTACGTGGGGGCTCAGTATCCCTTGAATCGCTTCGCCGGCGTGCTGGCAACGGTGGAGCAGGGGCGAGAGGAAAAAACCTTTCGCCAGGAGTTGCCGGAGGAGCGCGAACAGGACGATATCTTTCGCAATTATCAACAGGCCACCATCGGGTATCTACGGGACAATATCGCCTACAGCATTTTCGGCGCGCTGGATGGTCACTCCATCAACGCCGTGTATTCCTTTCCCATTCGAACCACGGCCACCGAACGGGAACTTTACGCGGCCAGTTTTCAGTATCGCTTCTATCATCTATTCGACAACTTTACGACGTTCGCCTTTAAGTTCTACGCGGCCGCCGTGAGTGGAGCCGACGCCGATGATTACCCGTTGCGACTGGGCGGCTTCTTTTCCCTGCGCGGATATCGCTTTCTGGAATTCGAGGGTACGAAGGCCTTCCTGTTCAACGCGGAGTATCGCTTCAACTTTTCAAACTTTTTCAGTATTCTGGGTTTGAACCTGGGGACCCTGCGGGGCGTCTTTTTCTGGGATGCCGGCTCGGCCTTCGACGACTTGAAACGCTACCAGGCCTACGACGGCAACGCGGGCGTGACGCGGGATCTCTACATGTCCTTCGGTTTCGGTCTGCAATGGGTGAATATTCTACGGGGCGTCCTGCCCGGCACGACCATGAAGGTGGAGTGGGCTACGCCCTGGGATACGAAGCGAGCGCTACCGCCGAAGAAATGGCGTGGCGAGTTTTCGCTGGGGTTTTCGTTCGATTGAAGTCCGGAAGTCGCGTTAAAAAGAAGTAGCCGGCCCGGGAGGCCCTGCGTACTTTAGAAATCAAGGAGCTGATTGGAATGCTGACCACACTGGGACTCGTACTGGCCGTCTTCGGCGGATTCTTTTTGATCATGGCCCTGGGTCATGTCTTCGGGAAGACGAAGATCAAGGGGTCATGCGGCGGCCTGGCCGGAAAGTCCGATTGCTCCGTCTGCGGTACCACCACCCCCTGTTCCACCGAGGACGAGGCTCGCACCAGGCTGGCCGAAGCTTCGGGTTCTCGGTAAGAGAGCGCGTCTACTGTATGCACCGCGGAGTTCGCGGAGGGATAAGAGAATGGCGCGGAGTTTGCTTGCTTCTTTGCGGGGGCGGGCGATTTCACTCGCGTCATCATTGAACTAACGCCATCGCCGAATTCCAATCCCCGGTAAACCAACGACCGTCCGCCGAAAAACGTCCGACCCCATCGCCTTCTCCGCGCCCTCCGCGACTCCGCGGTGAAAACGGCCCTCACTTAAAGAAGAAGCGACCACTCTCCTGATCGAAGTAGAGTTTCTTCTGGCGTTCTACATCCACGTCCATATCACGCGAAGAGCGTTGGTTATTATAGGGTGAATCAAAGCCGCCGTCGTCCACCGGTTCACGGTCGGTCGGAGTATCCGCCGGGTTGGAGTGGGCGAATCCGCCGGAGCGATTCATATCGCCGGCGCGTTTCATGTGAGCGCGGGGATCGCGCATGAAATCGCGCAGCATCTCCTGCATGACCTCGGAACGGTTGGCGTAGGAACCGGAAGCACCCGAA
>CAZGYS010000314.1:0-4888 GCA_964530305.1 uncultured Leptospiraceae bacterium | reverse complement strand
GGGGCACGGTGCTCGAAGCCACCGCCCGGGGCGCGGCCGAAACCGCCCGGGGCCCCTCCAAAACCGCCGGGGACGCCGCCGAAACCGCCCGGGGCGCCTCCAAAATCGCCGGAACTCGAGGCGCGCCGGCTCTTGTCGGCGATGGCGAACTTCGCGTAGAGCAACCCGCCGATGAGTCCGCCCAGGTGACCAAGGTGAGAAATACCGGGCGCCACATCGTATAACGCCATGGCAACCGAGCCGATTCCGAATACGATGGCCACCGTGCGAACTTTCATGGGAATGATGAAGAATACGAGCACCGTGGCGCGGGGATAGAAAACCGCCATGGCCCCCAGCAGGCCGAGAATGGCGCCGGAAGCGCCCACGGTCGTACCGCTACCGCCCTGGAACACGATGACCAGCAACGAACCCGCAAGACCCGATACGAAATAAAGCCAGGTGAATTTCGAGCGACCCACGGTCTGCTCGATGGGCGTGCCCAGACTCCACAGAGCCAGCATGTTGAATATGATATGGGACAGACTGCCGTGGAGGAACATGCTCGTCAGGGGCTGCCAGACCATGCCGGCCCAGAACGCGTCAGGGTCCAGGCCCAGCATGTTGAACATGGGCCCCTGGAAATCTCGGAACAATACATTCAATACCAGGAAGATTGCGATATTCGCAACCACCAGCGCGCCTGTTACACCTCGAATCATCGTCAGCTCCTCGCGAACGCCTCCACGGACTTCAATTTACCAAAGTCTCGGCCGGAAGACTCCCATAATAATAAATCAATTGCCTTCTTTTCTCTTTTGTTAAAGCAAGGCTCATACCGACGTGGTTTGCCGTAAATTCATCTTTTGCGCGACCTCGCGGCGTCCCCGCTGACAAATTGTCAGCACGACCTGACGAAGGAGAACATGAGCATGGAAAAAAGCGTGGGCATCTTGATTTTCGACGAAGTGGAAGTCCTGGATTTTTGCGGGCCCTTCGAAGTGCTTTCCGTAACGCGCTTGAACGAGAGTCGCCGTCGTGAAGACGGTTCGCCCTTTCGCGTGCATCTGGTGGCCGAGCGCACTGAACCGGTAACGGCCGTGGGTGGTCTGCGCGTGCTGCCGGATTTCGCCGCGGGCGATTGTCCGCCCCTGGATATTCTCATCGTTCCCGGAGGGTACGGCACGCGAAAAGAAATGAACAATGAAAACCTGCTGACCTGGATTCGCGAACGCTCCGCCGGGACGGAACTTACCGCGTCCGTGTGCACGGGAGCGTTGATGCTGGGAGGCGCCGGTCTGTTGCGTGAAAAAAGCGCCACCACGCACTGGGGCGCGCTGGATTTACTGGCCGAGAAATTTCCCGAAACTCGCGTGCTGCGTGATAAGAACGTAGTCGAGGACGGCAATCTATTCACGTCCGCCGGCATCTCGGCGGGGATTGAGATGGCTTTGCGCATCGTGGAGCGCTATCATGGCGAAAGCATCGCCCGGGCGACGGCCCATCATATGGAATACACCTATCCCGAGAACGATGAGCGCAAGGTGGCGATTTAGCCGGCCAGCTTGCAGCCCAGTTCCGCGGACGAAGTCTCGATGGCCTTGAGCTCATTGTCCATGCCCGCGGCCCCGGCTTTTTCCCGGGCCAGTTCGAAACGTCCCCGGGCGCGGTCGCGGGCTTCATCGTTTGAGGCCGTGCGAAAGCCGTAAATCGCGTATTCCCGCAACGCGGGGATCAGGGTATTGATGTAATTGCCGGCCTCCGCGCGGCGAACGGCTTCCTCGAAATACGCCTCCGCCGTGGAGGGCAGGCCGGTCATCTCGGCAATCTCGTCCATGAGTTTGCGCGCGTTGGGCTGGAGTTCCTTGCCGGTGCTCAACACCAGGGCGATCCCCATGTGCGTGCGGCCGTTTTCCACATCCGAACCCAGGGCCTTGATGTTCTTCAGGTGGAGCAGGGCGGACTTCAGGGCCCGGGCCGGGTGGCCCTGGCGCGCGTAGGCGCAGGTTAGATAGGCGTAGACGTAACCATAGTAGCCCCGCGCGTTGACTTCCTTCATCATGGCGAAAGAGCGCTCGAAGAAACGCAGGGTTTCCTGGTGGTCGTGCTCGTAATAGTAGATGGTGCCGATGCTGAACAGGGTATAGGCGATGGCCAGTTTTTCGCCCAGTTCCTCGGCTATTCGAAGCGATTCGTCATAGTACTCGTGGGCTTCCTTGAACAAGCCCCGCCGACCGGAGATGACGCCCAGATTCAAGAGCGCGGCCGAGGCGCCGGAGAGATAACCGATCTCCTCGTAGATCTCCAATGCCTTATCCAGGTATTCGCGAGCCTTGTCCAATTCTCCCTTGTACATGAAGATGACGCCGATATCGTAGATGGGATAGGTAATGAAGCGTTTGTCGTCCAGCTCCTCGAAGATGCGCAGGGACTCCTCGTAACAGCGCATGGCCTGGTCGTAATCGCCTTGATCGCGATAGACGACGCCCTCGTAGTACTGGGAAAGCGCGATGCCGCGCAGATCGCCCTGGCGCTGCTTGAGCTTCTTGGCCTCCGCGAAACAGGAGTGAGCCAGGTCGTACTTGCCCATGCTCCAGTGCGTGCGCCCCAGGGTGATGTGCCCGTCTCCCTGAGCGGTGACGTCTCCGGACGCTTTCGCGGCCTCGATGGCTTCCTCCAGAAGGCGCTCGGCGTTTTCGTTTTCGCCTTTCTTCTGCAGGATTTCGCCCAGTTGCGCCTTGACGGAACCGACTACGTCTTGGAGGTTTTCGGCTTCGCCCAGGCGCATGCCTTCCCGCAGCAGTTGCTCGGTTTCGTCCCAGCGTCCCGTAAGGTCCAATACCTGGCCCTTGCGACTGTAGACTTGAATTTTTTCGCGCGTATCCGAAAGGCGATTCAGCAAACGATCATAAAAGTTCAGGGCCCGTTCGGATTTGTAGTTGTCCCGGGCGTAGTCCCCGGCCTTGCCCAGGAATACGCGGGCCTTGTCCTCGATTTCGGCCTGCTCATAGTGAAACGCCAGGTCGGCGTAACGCGTGGCGTCGAAGTCGGAGCGGGACTCGATGATGTTGCCGGCTTGACCGTGCAGGTGCCGCAGGCGATCCCGCAGTTGCATGTCGTAGGCCGCGTCCCGCAACAGGCCGTGCTTGAAGAAATATTTGATTTCGCTCAGGTGACTCCAGATCTGTTCGTTTTCGCCGTTTATCATCAGGGAATGTAGATCCTCGGCGTCCTTGCCGCCGATCATTTTCGAAAGCACCTCGGAGTCGAATTCCCGCCCCAGCACGGAAGCGGCCTGGACGGCCTCCTTGAGTTCCGGCGTGAGGCGGTCGATGCGGGAAACAAGAATCGCGTTAATGCCGGAGGGAATTTCCGCGGTGGTATCCTTGCGCGTGATTAAATCGCCGTCGGTGATCAAGTGATCGTTTTCGCTTAGATACAAACAGAACTGTTCCATGTAGAGGGGATTGCCCTCGGTCTTCTCCCGGATAAAAGCCAGCAAGGCTTCGTCCGCCGGTTTACCCAGTTTTTCCTCCACGAAGGCGGGCACCGCGCTCTCGGGCAAAACGCTCAGCGTCATTTCGTTTTGCTGTACCTTTTCGTCCAATTTCAGGCGCGGTTTGGAACCGTCGTCCAGGAAGCGCCCGGAGGCGATGATGAGCAGGGGATAGTCCTCGGTCTTGCGCGTGAGGCTTTCCATGACCGTGCGCGAATCCTCGTCGATCCAGTGCACGTCCTCGAACAACAAAACGGTAGGTTTCAAGAGACTCATGGCCTTCAGGAATTCCTTCAGGGCGTAGACCGAGTTTTCAAAACGGCCCTTCGCGTCCAACTGATCGTAGAGGGAGCCCGGCCAGAACAGACCCACCATGGCTCCCAGCAGGGAGCGGGTCCGCATGATTTCGCCCACGGCTTGATCGACTTTTTCATTGTCGGGCAAATCCTGGAGGCGTTCCAACTGGCGATTCAGTTCGCGATCGAAGGCTTCCTTCTTTTCTTCCTCGGTCGTCAGTTCCGAAAGGCGAAAGAACTGATTCAGGAAATAGGCGAAAGGATTGAGTGATTTACGCAGGATGCCGTCCACCTGCAATTGAAAGTCCTCGCGGCCGCCTTCGTCTTTCCAGCGCTGGATGACTTCATTGAGCAGACGCGATTTGCCTACGCCGGCTTCGCCATAGACGTAGACCACCCCTCCGAAGCGCCCCCGGGAAAGGGGACGCAGCCATTCGCGAAATTGCTCCAGTTCGCTTTCTCGTCCCACCAGCTTGCCGGAGTAGTGCGTCTTGAAGACTTGCTTCTTCGCGTGGCGAAGCTCGCAGACGTCCAGCGGTTCGGGCAGGCCCTTGAACTCGTACTTGCCCAGCGATTCGAAATGATAGCGTTCCTGTAGCTGGTGATGCAGGTTGTAGGAGGACCACAGGCCGCCCCAGGCGCTCTTCATCATGATGCGGGCGGACAGATTGACCACGTCTCCCAGACAGGTATAGGCGCATCGCCTGGGCGAACCCACGACGCCCGCGTAGGCGGTACCCGACGTGATGCCCGCGCGAACCCGATCGCCCAGTCGCTCACGAACGGCCAGGGTGAAGTCGGCGGCGCGACGGGGGTCGTCTTCATGGGCCGCGGGCGCGCCGAAGAATACCAGCATGGTGCCGCCCTTATCTCCGAAGTCCAGGCTGCTGAAATAACCGCCGTACACCTGGACGTCCCGAAGAACTCCCTTTACCATTTCATCCAGCTCCGCGAAGCTTTCGGGTTCCTGGAAACTAATAAAGACGCTGACGATGCCGCGGAATTCGCCGCCCGCGTCCGTGGATAGAATCGATTCCGGAAGAAACGTGCTCGCGATTTCGCGGCGAATCTCGGGGACATGGGGCGGGGGCGGATCGATTTCCGGCCGCAGGACCTT
>CAZGYS010000313.1:0-7572 GCA_964530305.1 uncultured Leptospiraceae bacterium | reverse complement strand
GATCATATGAAAGACCGCTTCCTTGACCTCCGGATTACGCCAGTTGAGATCCGGCTGCTCCGTTAGGAAGGCGTGGTAGTAATACTGCCCGGTCTTTTCATCCCATTCCCAGGCCTTGCCGCCGAACGTAGCCAGCCAGTTGTTGGGCTCCTTCCCGTTCACGGGATCCTTCCAGATGTACCAGTCCCGCATCTTGCTGTCCCGGGATGAACGCGATTCCACGAACCAGGGATGTTCATGGGAGGTATGGTTCACCACCAGATCCATAATGATGCGAATACCCCGCGCGTGGGCTTCCTTGAGTAGATGCCGGAAGGTCTCCATGTCCCCGAAGACCGGATCAATGCTCTCGTAGTCCGATATGTCGTATCCGAAATCGAACATGGGCGAAGGATATACGGGCGAAAGCCATATGGCGTCGATGCCCAGGGAGTTGTCCGTGCCGTCATTGAGATAGTCGAGCTTCGATATGATGCCCTGGAGATCGCCCACCCCGTCCCCATTGGAATCCATAAAACTACGGGGATAGATCTGATAGATTACGGCTTCTCGCCACCATTCGAAACTCATGGCGGGTATGGACCCGTTGATCGGGCTTCGGGGCAATCAAATTTTGATCACGGAAGGCACGGAAGGCACGGAAGGCACGGAAGGCACGGAAGGCACGGAAAAGCTTCGGCGGCGATGGCCGGCCGCTTAACCCACGTAAATTAAACCTCCCGCGGAAAAAAGCAGGCACCAGAGAATCGCCACAAAAGTTCCGCCTTTTCAGTGCCTTTAGTGTCTTCCGTGACCCGTCTTTCCGCGGCCCTCATTCAGGATCAATCACAACCTGATTACGCCCCGTGTTCTTCGCCTGGTATAGCAATTCATCCGCCCGTTTATAAAACGTTTCCGGATTGTCATCGGGTCGAATGAGCGCCACGCCCAGGGACAGATTGATGTGCTCGATGCTGCCGTCGGCCATCTTCAAGGGATGTGCCCCGACGATGCGGCGAATGGTCTCCGCCACGTAGTAAGAGTCCTCGCGATTCAAATTAAAGAGTATGAAGCAGAACTCCTCTCCGCCCAGGCGAAACAAATAGTCGTCCCGGGAAGTACGCAGGGTCATCTTCATGATGTTGGCCAGTTCCTTGAGCACCAGGTCTCCCCCGTCATGGCCGTATTTGGAATTGAATTGCTTGAAATGATCGATGTCGATGGCAATCAAGGCGACGTTTTCGCGCTTCTTGTTTTCGAAAACGCCCTCCATGATCTGATTGAAGTACTTGCGATTGTAGACGCCCGTCAGCTCGTCGATGATCGCCCTTTCGTTCAACTTGGAGAGGACCTTTACGAAGCGAGAGAGACGCAACATGCCCGTGGTGGGGTCGACGCCGGTGAAACTTTCGAATTCGCCGTCATCCAGGAAGATTCCGGCGCAGTTGGTACACAGATCGATCTCAACTTCGTCAATGCGTTTGACTTCCATGTCGGCATTGCATTTAGGACAATTCACGCGAAGGCTCCCAGGGAAAAAGCTCCATGCATGGTTCCATGCACCATTCAATGCATATCTTGAAGGTCCATGGCCTGAACGGTCCAGTTCTTTTTTGGCGATGCGATGGATGCGCGCCCTTCAGCGAGGCCTGCGCAACACCAGGGCCAGTACGAACATCCAGAACACGACAATCATCAGACCACCGATTTCGCGCGCGAGTTCCACGCGTTCATTGAGCATGTCCGCCGATCCGACCAGGGCCCGCAGGGAGAGTTCGCCGGAACCGGCGACCGCGGCCGGCAATAGTACCACGGCCCAGATCAGGGCGATGAGACCGACGCCCGTCGCCGTCCAGCGCGACAATCGCCTGAACAAAAAGAGCAAACAGCACAAAGCCGCCAGGCCGTAGATGACGATCCAGACCCAGGGATCGGGATCATTGAATTGCACGACCGCGGATAACGCGAAGGCGGCCAGAAAAAGGATGTTCAGGACATGGAGGAGAATGCGACTCATGGCGGCCGATACATCAAGCCTTGAGTGATTCGACGGCTTCGTCCTCGGATGTGAAGATGTGAAAGATATCGTCGAAGCGCGCCAGGTCCAGGGCCCGTTTGCAATTTGCCGAGGGCTCGGCTATGGCCAGGTCTCCGCCGGCCTCCCGCGAACTATTAAAGAGACTCAACAAAAGACCGATACCACTGGACGTAATGTCCGTCACGCCGCTGAGATTCAGGACGAAGTGATTGGTGCCGTTCAGCCGAGCTTCCGCCGCGGCCTCTTCCATGCGCGGTAAATTACCCAGAATCATGCGCCCGGAGACCCGCAGGATCAGAACATTGCCGACTTGTACTTGTTCGAGCTCCATTGGGAGAGGCTCCCGAGCATCGCGGGTGTCTTCAACCATTTTTCCCCGTTTCCGGACGGGAAAAACGGACCGAGCGCGACTCCCAAACAAATTTCAATTGAAATACTTAAGGGTTAATGCTTATTGGGTCGGGCGCCATGATTACGGCAAGAAAAGCGATATCAGATCTAATGCTGCGTTCCCTGAACTCGGATCAGATCAACGACATCGGTCGGGGCTTTGATTCCGATTTCGACGTCCGACGCATCTCCGGTTTTGGCGATAAAATTCGAGTTCCGACGCAAATTGCCATCGATTGCGTCTTCGAGCAATTTCCGGAAGAAGGCAAACTGATGCGCTTCCTGGGTTACATGCTCTCCCGCAACGGCAGCAGCGCCAGCGGCGGCATAGTTAAGCTCAGGGATCCGGAGCGGACCCTGAATCAATTACGTGGACTGGATTGGGTCTATGATCGCGCCCGGGGGCGATTTCAAAAAGATCAGTCCATCAATCCTACCCCGGACTGGGGCTTTCTACTGGAGGGCGAAGAATATCGTTTCGGTTTCGCCTCCATCGCCGTGGCGGACTGGTCGAACCTACTCAACAAGAATCTCAAGTCGGACGTGGACCAGAGTATGACGCGCCTCCACGCCTACGTCAAGACTCAGGTGGAATCCTGGAACGGTCGACTCTGGTCCTGGGGCGGCGAAGGCGGCCTGGCGGCGTTTCACGGAGACGACGCCGGCAGCATGCTGACCATGTGCATGATCTCCGTGCTGGCCTTCCTTACGCGCTTTAATATCTTCGAAAACGATTTGTCCCTGGAAACCGAGATCAGCCTTCGCATAGGAGCGCACTTCGGCGGCGCCGTTTTCAAGGCGGACACCGGAAATATCTTCAGCCCGGATCCCGAACTGGCCCTGGAACTGCGTCGCAAACACAGCGCCACGAATTCCGTAACGGTGAGTGAGGCCCTGTATACGAATCTGCGCTCCGAAATCGCGGGGCGCTTTCGCGCGGCGGGCAGCGCGGGAGATACGCGCTTGTACCGTTTTTCCGGCATGGACGGCGGCCTATGAATATACTCATCGTTGATCCCGACACCGGTATTTTCCAGGATTACGAGCGCCTGCTGCCGGATCGTAAGAAATTCAAACTCGCCTTCGAATCTTCGGGGGAAAAAGGCCTGGCCGCAATTGAGGAGACCGACGAACCGCCGGACCTGGTCATCGTGGAACAACAACTCACGGACATGGATATCTTCGATTTCCTGGAGAAAACCGTGAGCCAGAATATCCCCGTGGTCATCGCCTCGGCGGAAGCCAGCGAAAGGTTGATCATCGAACTGTTACGCAAGGGCGCCAGCGACTACCTGTCGAAGTCGGGCTTCAAGCATGGTTTCCTGGAACCCATCATCAAGCGGGCTTCCATGGAGTATCCCCACTATAAAAGCTCGCGCCTGCTGGCCAGCATGGTCTCCAACACGCCCGGTTATAAGGAAGTAGATCAGGAAGTTCATGATCTACTCCTGGTGGAAAAGAAGGAACTGGAGCGCAAACGCGCGCAGGAGAAAAAGGAGAACCCCTATAAACGCTTTCTGGTGGAAGGCCGCGTTTATGATTTCATCCACCTCCACGTGCGTCTGCGCATGCCGCCGCCCGAAGCCGGTGAGCACGGGGCGGCGTCCATGGGAAGCCTCAAGAACCAGTTGTTGAAACGCTTCGCCGGCATCCCGCCCCTCCACGGTGGTGAACTATGGAGTACCAAGGAAGACGGTTTGACTTTCGCCTTCGGGCCCGACGACGCCATGGCCGCGCTCATGACGGCGCTGGACATCTACGGCCATACTTTCATTCAGAACGTCACCTTGAGCAACCAGGCCGAAAACGTGCGCGTTACCCTCACCGCGGCCCGGGGTCAGACCATTTATTACCGCAACAAGAGTCGCATCGTTTCGGAGACCATGACCTTCTGCGAAAACCTGGCCGCGGCGGAGTCGAAAGCCGGCGGCATCTTCGTCACCGAACCCGTGCTGGAAGAGTTCACGGAGCGGGGTCGCAATTACTTTCAGTTTGCCCGTGAAACCGCTACCGGGGCGCTTTTCCATTACCACAGTTTTATTTGAGGCACCGGCAGATCCGCCTCTGACGATTCAGAAGCGCAAAAAAAAGACCGCCCGAAGGCGGCCCGTCTAAATTCGAATCGCCGAGGCGATTCATGCTTTCTCAGGAGTTACTCGTTTTTTCCTGGAATTTACGAACGGCGGTAACGCCTTCGTCCAGTTTCGAGCGAATATTGCGAGCTTCGTCGCTGTCGTCGGCGGCGCCTTTGACCACCAGATCCTCGAAACCTTTCTCCCATTCAGCGCGGGTTTTCTCCACGTCTGCTTTGAAACCCTCGAATTTCTCTTCTACCGTTCGATAAGCACCGATTCCGGCGTTTACCAGTCGGCGAGTGTTCTTTTCGATGTCGTCTACAATAGCCATGATCGGCCCCCTGTGGGATAGTTTTGTGCGATGCGCCATTATTTTTTGCACCGCACCACGCGTCAACCAGGATTCATATTCAGGGAGCGGTTTTTTTAGCCGGTTTGAGCCCTCTCGACGGACCTCCAGGGCGATTCGGAGCGTTCTTCCGCCCGCTTCAGCAAGCCTCCAGCAGTGCCTGCTCCAGTCCCATCCGCAGAAGAGCTCGGAGGCGTTCCTTGTTGTCCGTGCGGGTCGCGCTGGCGGCCGTCCCTTCGAAACCGATGCCCAGCACCACATGGTCGCCCATTTCCTTCATATGAGCGACCCGTCCCTGAAAGCGCATGGGAGCCTGCATGCGAAACAGTAAATCGAAGTTCACGTTCTCACGCGTCCGCAAACAATCCACGATCTCGGGCCGCGTAATCTTCAAGGCCACCCCGCCCTCGGAAATGTTTACGATCCCCTGCTTCTCCATCACCTGAACGGTATGGACCGCGCTCAGGCTACGCGAAATCTCCCCGGCCAGGCTTCGAAGCCGCTCACACTCCTCGGCTTCCATGACGTGATCTCGGCGGCCGTAGTGAATGAAGGCCATGGGTCGCCCTCGGGGATGCGCGGGATGGGGAACCGCCAGTACCGCCAGCGAACGAATGCGTTCATCTCGATAGCGACGCATCCTTGATACGAATGCATCCTGGTCGTCCAATGCCGCGCGATAGTCCAGAAACCCCGGCCCGATGGAAGCAAAGCAATCAGGTCGCAGGGTATCGCTTACGAAAATCGCTCCGCCTTTATTCAGAAGATCGGTTTCCAACGGCCGCTCGCGATCGCCGTGATCAAAGATCCGCAAGCCCGGGAAATCGCCCGCCGCGGTGCGTTCGAATTCCCGCAAGAGAATTCGTTGCGCCACGGGAGTCGACCCGCCCGAAGCCTGGACCCCGGCGGGCCGATGCAGTTGAAAGTTGGCGGCCTGGACGAAATCGCCGCTACCCGGTTCACATCCGGTTTTATAGCGTGGAAAATTCCGCGTTCGTTTGCCGATACGCGCCCGTAACGGCGTAAGCATGAGATCGTTGGCGCCTCTGAATTCGCGAATCTCAAAGTCGATTTCCAACTGGCGATTCAGGGTAGCATAGAGGGTAATCACTCGCTCCGAGAACTCGATATTGCCCGGATAATGGAAGAGGAACACGCCGTTCTCGCGCCCGGCCGAGTCGAAGCGAGCGCACGCATCGGCACCCTTGAGATAGAGGGGAACGTCCTTCAAGGTTCGACTCAACAGTTCACCGATTTGCTCGGGAAAACCCACGAATTCCCAGTCCCGGTCCATGATATCCGGCTTTTCCATGCATACCTCCGGGGGTTCGGTCGCCCCGGGATATATACAGCGGATGTCGGGCCGGCAGGCCAAAAATTCGGCTTTTTTTCAGGCTCGATTACCCCTCCGCGGGGCGCCGGATCCGTTGCTTCCAGGGCCTTCCGGCTTGCCCGGACGAGGCCTTACGAGGAAACTGGCCCGGAGGGAATCATGCTCACGACAATCAGCCTTTATACCATGGCCGCTTTCTATACTTTCGCGGGGGTCATGCACTTCGTTAAACCCAAACTATTTGTACGCATGATACCTCCCGCTCTGCCTTTTCACCTGGCACTGGTATATATTTCAGGCGTGGCCGAAATCGTCCTGGGGATCGGCCTGCTTTATCCTCCGACCCGGATATGGGCGGCCTGGGGCGTCATCGCCCTGCTGATTGCGGTGTTCCCGGCCAACTACTACATGTTTCGTAACCCCCGCCAGTGGCGCGGCATTCCTAGATGGGGCCTGGCGCTGCGCTTGCCCCTCCAACTGGTCCTCATCGCCTGGGCCTACTACCACACCCTGCCCTGACCCGACACGGACCGCGCCCATGGGCGGCCAATTTTCCCGCGCGAAAAAATATTTTGCGCGCGCTCTTTCGCGTAACGCTCGCGACGGCCGGACATCATAATCAATACCATGAAAAAAATTACTATCTTGCTATTGCTGACTCTATTCGCTTCCGGATGCGCGTTGCGACCGTTCATCTCGCAGCCGGATCACGTTGACGAACCCGACCGCGTTTCGGAAGTGAACGCCGCGGTTCCCGTCTTCCAACAGGTTAAGTTCGACTTCAAGCATCGTTACAATGAAGATACGTCTTTTCCTTTTCTGGGCGCGGCCCTCATTGACGTCGAAGGCGACGGGACGCCCGAGGTTTTCGTTGCCGGCGGCGCCGACCAGGCCGATGGTCTGTTTGCCTTTTCGGGGAATCAATTCACGAACATCGCCGCCAGGGCCGGTCTCGGTGAGAAGAAGAAGGCCGCTACCTACAGCGCCCTTTCCCTGGATCTGGATAAGGATGGAGACGTGGACCTGGTGGTCAGTCGCGACGACGGTCTCTACCTGCTCTTCAATAATTCCGGAAAATTCACGTCCCGAAAAGTTCCCGTCCAGATGGAAGCCCACACCATCGCCCTGCAGGCGGCACCGGCGGATCTCAACGGGGATGGATTCGTGGATCTCTACATCAGTACTTTTATCGCGCCTTCACGGTTTCGCACGGCCACCTACAATGACCCCTCTCACGGTCGCAAGAATTTACTCCTCTTGAACAATGGCGATAACTCCTTTCGCGACATCACGGACGCGTCGGGTATCAACGTGCGTCAGAACACTTTTCTCTCCGCCTTCGTGGACCTGAACGGGGACGGCAAGCAGGACCTGGTGGTGGCCGAAAACACCGGACGCGTTCGCGTGT